>JASFJQ010000133.1:0-6202 GCA_050121305.1 Chromatiaceae bacterium | reverse complement strand
CCGGCAAGGTCCTGGCCCATTGGCTGGTCAGCGGCCTCCCGCTGGTCCTGATGTCACCGATCCTGGGGTTGCAGTACGACCTATCGTTCGATGCGCTGCTGACGCTGATCCTCTCCCTGCTGCTGGGGACGCCGGCATTGAGCCTGATCGGCGCCATCGGTGCGGGTCTGACGCTCGGCCTGCGCTCAGGCGGGGTATTGCTGGCGCTGCTCGTGCTGCCCCTCTACATTCCGGTACTGATCTTCGGTGCAGGGGCGGTCGAGGCCACGGTCTCGGGTCTCGGTGGTCGATCGCATCTCATGATGCTGGGCGCGATCCTGCTGGCCAGCATGGTGCTGGCACCGCTGGCCACCGCCGCTGCACTGCGCGTCGCGGAAGACTGAGTGTCCGCTACCGTCGAACTAACGCATTTTGCACCGGTCTAGTGAGTCCGGTAGGCTCTAGCGCCCCGCGCGGCTTCTGACGGGATAGGGATCCGGACGTCCAGGTCATCTGAATGCAGGGGACACCGGTTTGGATGAATGTTTCAACGGACGGCGCCGGCCGGGGACATACAGCACTTTTGCCGACCAGAACAGGGTGACCCAAGGCACGATGGCTTCTCGATTCGTCAACTGGTTCCGATTTTCCTCACCGGCGACCTTTTTCCCGCTGGCCCACAAGATCGGTGTGGTCTCCACCGTCATCGCCGTAGCCCTGATCGCGGTGGGCCTGTACATGAGTTTTTTCGTCGCCCCCACCGACTACAAGCAGGGCGAGGGCTACCGGATAATCTTCGTGCATGTCCCCGCATCCTGGATGTCCATGTTCATCTACGTGGTCATGGCGGGCTGGGCGGCGATCGGACTGATATTCAACACCCGCTTGTCGATGATGATGGCGCAGGCGCTCGCACCAACGGGCGCGATGTTTGCTTTTCTCTCGTTGTGGACGGGGGCTTTCTGGGGCAAACCGATGTGGGGAACCTGGTGGGTCTGGGATGCCCGCATTACGTCGGAGCTCATTCTGCTGTTTCTGTATCTGGGCTATATGGCCCTGCGGTCCGCCATCGACGATCCGCGTCGCGCCGACCGGGCCAGCGCGATATTGCTGCTGGTCGGCGTGGTGAACGTCCCGATCATCTATTACTCGGTGCAGTGGTGGAATACCCTGCACCAGGGGTCCACCATCCGCTTGAACGAGGAGTCGACCATGGACGACACCATGCTGCTCGCAATGCTGATCATGACGCTCGGTTTCTGGGCCTATTCGATTGCGGTCGCGATGTCGCGCCTGCGCACGCTGATACTCGAGCGCGAACGCTCGGCCAACTGGGTGCGCGAACTGGCGAGCGGAGAGGGCTGAGGTGGCGGAGTTTTTCCATATGGGGGGCTATGCCCTCTACGTCTGGGGCTCATTCGGCGTCACCGCATTGCTGATGATCGCCGAGCCCCTGATTTTGCGCAGCCGCGCCCGCCAGGTCAGGCGGAGACTCGCGCGCATGGCGCGGTTGAAACAGGAGGTGACTCAATGAAGGCCAGGCATAGACGATTCGGCATCGTGTTGGTCGGGATGGCCGCGCTTGGAGTCGCCGTCTATCTCGTGCTGACCGCGCTGGAGGGCAACCTGTCGTATTTCTTCTCGCCGACCGAGGTCGCCAATGGAGAGGCGCCGGGCGAACGCGTGTTTCGCCTCGGTGGCTTGGTCGAGGCCGGCAGCGTGCAGCGCGAGACGGGTGAGTTACGTGTCAATTTCGTCGTCACCGACATGGCTCAACGTGTCAAAGTGGCCTATGACGGCATCCTGCCAGACCTGTTCGCCGAGGGCCAGGGCGTGATTGCACAGGGCCGCATGGGGCCCGACAACGTCTTCGTCGCCGAAGAGGTCTTGGCCAAGCACGACGAGACCTATATGCCACCCGAGGTGGCGGAGGCCCTCGAGGCCGCGGGCAAGATGGGCGAACGTCACCCAGGAGGCAAGTCACTATGATCCCCGAGCTTGGTCAGATTGCGCTGCTGATCGCGCTGGCGTTATCGCTCATACAGGCTGTGTTCCCGCTGATCGGCGCACAACGCGGGATCACCAGTTGGATGCAGCTGGCATTCCCGGCCGCGCGCCTGCAGCTGTTATTCGTGTTTGTCGCCTTTGCGCTACTGACCTACAGCTTTCTGGTACACGACTTCAGCGTGGCCTATGTCGCGGAGAATTCGAATACACAACTGCCGACGCAGTACCTGTTCTCCGCGGTCTGGGGCGGCCACGAGGGCTCGCTGCTGCTATGGGCGCTGACGCTGTCGGCCTGGACCGGTGCCGTGACCTTCTTCAGCCGGAGTATCCCTCTGGTCATTATCGCGCGGGTGATCGCCGTGATGGGGCTCATCGCGGTGGGTTTCCTGCTGTTCATGCTGCTCACCTCCAATCCGTTCGACCGCCTGGCGGTGCCGCCAGCCGACGGGCGCGACCTCAATCCGCTGCTGCAGGACTTCGGCCTCATCATTCATCCGCCGATGCTCTACATGGGTTACGTGGGCTTCGCGGTGCCGTTCGCCTTCGCGATCGCGGCCATGCTCGGTGGCCGTCTGGATGCGGCCTGGGCGCGCTGGTCGCGACCCTGGACCAACATGGCCTGGCTGTCCCTGACCATCGGGATCACGCTTGGCAGCTGGTGGGCCTACTATGAGCTCGGTTGGGGCGGCTGGTGGTTCTGGGATCCGGTAGAGAATGCCTCGTTCATGCCCTGGCTGGTGGGCACCGCCCTGATGCACTCGCTGGCGGTCACCGAAAAGCGCGGCGCCTTCAAGGCCTGGACCGTCCTGCTGGCAATCTTTACGTTCTCGCTGAGCCTGTTGGGCACCTTCCTGGTCCGCTCCGGCGTACTGACCTCGGTGCACGCCTTCGCCTCCGACCCGGAGCGCGGCGTGTTCATTCTGATGTTCCTGATCGCGGTCGTCGGCTCGTCGCTGACCCTGTATGCGGTGCGCGCCACTCAGATCAAGAGCAGCGTGCGCTTCGAGCTGCTGTCACGCGAGACGGGGCTGCTGCTGAACAATGTGCTGCTGGTGGTCGCGGCCGCGAGCATCCTGCTCGGTACGCTATACCCACTGGCGGTGGATGCCCTGGGTCTGGGCAAGATCTCCGTCGGACCGCCCTACTTCAATAGCGTATTCATCCCGCTCACGGCCCCGCTGGCGATGCTGGTCGGGGTCGGCATGCTGGCCCGCTGGAAGCGTGACAGATTCGACCGCCTGTGGCCGAAGCTGAGGATCGCCCTGGTACTGGCCATCGCGGCCGGTGTCGCCTACCCGATCCTGCTGACCCCACAATTCTATTGGCAGGTGGCACTCGGCATGGTACTGGCGATCTGGGTGACGGCCTCGACCATAGTCGCGATACGCGAACGCCTCGCCTCCCAGCAGAACTGGCGCAACATCCCGCGCGGTTTTTGGGGCATGATCACTGGCCACCTCGGCATCGCGGTGTTCATCGTCGGCGTCACACTGACCTCCTGGTACTCGACCGAAAAGGATCTGCGCCTGGCCCCCGGAGAGACCTATGAGATGGGCGGCTACCGGTTCGAATTCCAGGGCGTGGAGGTCACCGAGGGGCCCAACTACACCGCCTTCCGAGGCAATCTGCTCGCTACCCGGGACGGCGAACTGATCGCAGAGATGCACCCGGAGAAGCGCATCTATCGCGTGCAGACCATGCCGATGACCGAGGCGGCCATCGACCCGGGCCTGACGCGTGACCTGTTCGTCGCCCTCGGCGAGGATCTCGGTAATGGGGCCTGGAGTCTGCGGCTGTATCACAAGCCGTTCGTGCGCTGGCTATGGCTTGGCGGCGTGCTGATGGCGCTGGGTGGCGGAATAGCGGCGACCGACCGGCGCTATCGGTCGCTGGCGCGCCAGACGCGCACTAACGAGAATCGGGCCGCCGGGGCGGTCGCATGACGCGTACTGCGATTCCGCTGGCGATATTCCTGGGTCTGGCGGGGCTGTTCTGGTACGTGCTGCAGCAGATGAACCAGGGCGAGTACAACCCGCGCAGCGTACCCACCCAGTTCATCGGTCGTAGCGCCCCAGAATTCGCGCTGCCCGATCTGTTGGATCCAGAGAGTACCGTGCGTACATCAGACATGGCGGGACAGGTCTGGCTGCTGAATGTCTGGGGCACCTGGTGCCCGGAATGCTGGAAGGAGCACGAGTACCTGATCCACCTCGCCACACGTGAGCAGGTGCCGATTATCGGTATCAATTGGCGCGACGACGCGGCAGAGGCCAAGGCGATGCTGGCACGGCTGGGCAACCCGTTCGCCCGTATCGGCTTCGATCCGAAGAGTGATGCGGTGATCGACTGGGGCGTGTATGGGGCCCCGGAGACCTTCCTGATCGATGCCGAGGGCATCGTACGTGAGAAGCACACCGGGGCGCTCAATCCACAGGTCTGGCAGAAAAAGTTCAAGCCATATTTCGACGCCGCCGCGGGGGCCTCATGAGGTACGTTCGATGGTCTGTGCTGGCGGCCTGCCTGCTGTTGGCAGTGGACACTCAGGCGCGCGTCGAGGTGCTGAGCTTCGAGACCCCGGCGGACGAGGCAAGGTACAACAAGCTGATCGCCGAACTGCGCTGCCTGGTATGCCAGAACCAGAATCTCGCCGATTCCAATGCGGAACTGGCCGTCGACCTGCGACGCAAGACCTACGAGATGGTCAGCCAGGGCAAGTCCGAACAGGAGATCGCGGACTACATGGTCGAGCGTTATGGCGAGTTCGTGCTGTATCGTCCGCCATTGACCAAGAACACCCTGCTGCTCTGGGCGGGCCCGTTCATCATCCTGCTGATCGGTATCAGTCTGCTGATCCGCACGATCCTACGTCGCCGCGTCGAGCAGGATGCCGGCGTCGACGCCGCCAGCATTCAGAACGCCGCCTCCCTGCTCGATAGCGAACGCGAAAAGAGAGACGCATGACGCTATTTTGGACCATCACCGCCGCGATGATCGCGGTGGCCCTGGCGATACTCGCGCGCACCCTGCTACGCGAACACGCGCGCCGTTCAGACAACAACGAGGCATTCAATGTCGAGATCGCACGCGAGCACCTCGCAGAGCTGGTCAAGCAAAAAGACGCAGGCGAACTGTCGGACGAAGAATTCGCCCAGGCGAGAAAGGACCTCGAGATTGCGCTCGCCCAGGACCTCGAAGGCGAAAACGGTCCACGCAACACGACGGCCGGACGCAGCGGCGGACGCTGGGCGCTATTGGTGTCGGCACTGCTGATCCCGCTGGTGACCGTGCCGGTGTACCTGGAGATCGGATCACCCCAACTGATCGATCTGCAGGCGCGCGGCCCGGCGACCGTCGGGCATGGTGGCGACAGCGAGCTTCCACCCATGAGTGACCTGGCCGCACAGCTGCGCGAGCGCATGGAGGCCAACCCGGAGAACGCCGAAGGGTGGTTCCTTCTCGGTCGCACCTACATGCGCCTGCAACAGTATGCCGATGCGGTGTATGCCTTCGAGCGTGTCGTAAAACTCCTGCCCGACGAGGCTGCTGGGCTTCTCTCGCTGGCCGACGCAATGGCCATGCGCGACGGACGCAGGGTCGGCGCACGCGCGGTCGAATTGCTCGAAAAGGCGCTCAGCATCGAGCCCGATAGCGTCACGGCGCTATGGCTGCTGGGTAACGCGGCCATGGATCGCGGCGATAAAGCCGCTGCGCTCGGTTACTGGCAGCGGGCCTATCCACTGCTTACCGAAGAGCCTGCGATGCAGAGCGACCTCGGCCAGATGATCACCCAGGCCGGCGGTGAGCTGCCGCTGACGCCTGCGGCACTGCCCCCGATCATGAGCGCGGCGAATACCGCCGAGCCTCCGCCGGCCACCAGCGGCAGTGGGGACCAGGGTGGCGCCGCAATCGTCGTCGAGGTGGCGCTGGCACCTGCACTGATGGAGCGAGTGACCGCAACCGACACGCTGTTCGTACTGGCGCGGGCTGCCAGCGGTCCGCCGATGCCGCTGGCGGTAGCGCGGCACCAGGTCGCGGAGCTGCCGCTGCGGGTCACCCTGACCGATGCAATGGCGATGATGCCGGCGATGAGGCTGTCATCGTTCGATCAAGTCAGAGTGACCGCGAAGATCTCCAAGAGCGGCCGGGCGGGGGCCGAGCCTGGCGACCTGACGGCGCCCGATGTGCTGGTCGACAGCGCCAATCCGCCGGAGAGCGT
>JASFJQ010000132.1:0-6230 GCA_050121305.1 Chromatiaceae bacterium | reverse complement strand
TGTTCGCGCCCTGGGCGATGCGAGACAAGGCCGGTGAGCTGATCGGTTTCGAGATCGACGTCGCAAAAAAGCTGGCCGGGGAGATGGGCGTTGATCCGGAGTTCAAGGTGTATTCCTGGACGGACATCATCCCAGCGCTCAATCGCGGCGACATCGACGTCATCATCGCCGGTATGGCGATCACGCCCCAGCGGGCGCTGCAGCTGAACTTCACGCTGCCGTACGCCGAGTCGGGCGTCGGTCTGGCGACCAATACCAAGATGACCGAGGGTATCAAGGATCTGCGCGAACTCAACCGGCCGCAGATCATCGTCGCGGCCGCGGCCAAGACGCTCGGTTCGGACGTCGCCAAGCTGGTGTTCGACGACGCCGATCTGCGCATACTCGCGACCGGCGCAGAGGCGGAGCAGGCAGTGCTGGAGGGCAAGGCACACGCCTATGTCGGCGGTCTGGTCGAGACGACCTTTCTCGAGCTGCAGTATCCGGACAAGATCGATACCCCGCTGAACAAGCCGCTCCTGGTCTCCGTGGCGGGCATGGGCGTAAAGAAGGGCGACCAGGAGTTGCTCAATTTTCTCAATGCCTGGATTACCGCACGCGCCGCCGACAAGTGGCTGTCGGCAACGCAGAAGCATTGGTTCAACAGCCTCAAGTGGCGTGATCGCGTGGCGCCGCCATGATCGTTGCAACCTTTTTTCCGCGCGGCGGAGCGTTCAATGGCCCGTTCCTGCTGAGTGCGGCACTGCTTGCGTCGGCCATGGTGATCGCCCAGGACGATCCACGGCTGGAGATCTCGCCGGGCTATGGCGAGCTGCTGTCAGATGAGATCTACGAACAGGCGGAAGGCTGGCGGGCGCCGCCGATGTTCGAGAGTGAATGGCGCGCACCAAAGCCGCAGGAGCAGAGCCGCATCCGCTTCGGCTACGACTCGGCGTACGAGGAACTGCAGGCACGCGACTATGACAAGTATTCCAGCCGGCAATCCAACCTGATGCAACCCAGGCCGAACACGCTGTTGCGCCTGCAGTTCTGAACCATTCACCCGGAGCTCGGTCAGCCGAGCAACGACCAGGCCAGTAGCAACAGCCCAATGCCACCGGCGCCGATGCCGAGCCACAGCGGCGGGAAGCCCAGCAGTGCGGCGTCGAGCATACCGATAGCCAGCACGCCGGCGAGTATCAGCGTGCCGCCCGCAATGCCCAAACGGGTCAGTCGGCCGCTGCTGCGGACGGCATGCCGGACCTCTTCCAATTGTGCGGACTGCGATTCCACTTTGAGGTCTCCGTCGACCGCTTGGCGCAGCAGGCGATGCATCAGCAGCGGGACCTCGGGCAGGTCCTCCGACAGCTGCGGTAAGGATTCTCTGACGCGCCGCAGGAAGGCCTTTGGGCCGACCTGCTCGGACATCCAGCGCTCCATGAACGGCTTTGCGGTAGTCCACAGGTCGAGCTCCGGATACAGGGTACGTCCGAGACCCTCTATATTCAGTAATGTCTTCTGCAGCAGCACGAGCTGCGGCTGGATCTCCATATTGAAGCGCCGTGCGACCTGAAACAGGCGCAGCAGAAAATGCCCGAACGAGATCTCACTGATCGGTTTCTCCCAGATCGGTTCCGATACTGTGCGGATCGCGGCCTCGAAGTCTTCTACGCGGGTATCACGCGGCACCCAGCCGGACTCGACATGCAACTCGGCCACCCTGCGATAGTCGCGATGGAAAAAGGCCAGCAGGTTTTCGGCGAGGTAGCGTTGATCGGCGGCGGTCAGGGTGCCCATGATGCCGAAATCCACCCCGATATAGGTGCCATCGGCGCGGACGAAGATATTCCCCGGATGCATGTCCGCGTGAAAGAAGTTGTCGCGGAAAACCTGGGTGAAAAAGATCTCCACGCCACGCTCGCCGAGTGTCCGCATATCGACCCCGGCGGCCTTGAGCTCTTCGACATGATCGACGGGGATGCCGTAGATGCGCTCCTGCACCATCACGTTTTCGCGCGTGTAGTCCCAGTAGATCTCGGGGACATACAGCAGCTTGCCGTCGGCGAAGTTGCGTCGCAGCAGGGCGGCGTTGGCGGCCTCGCGCATCAGGTCGAGTTCGTCATGGATCGTCTTGTCGTATTCCTCGACCACCTCGACGGGGCGCAGGCGCCTGGCCTGGCGCGAGTATTTGCGGGCCAGACGTGCGATGGTGAACAAAAGGTCGATGTCGCGCTGGATTGTCTTTTCGATCCCCGGACGCACCACCTTGACCACGACCTCGCGCCCGTTGTGCAGTGTGGCGGCGTGTACCTGGGCGATCGAGGCGGAAGCCAACGGTTGGCTGTCGAATCCGGCAAACAGCTCCCCGACGGGCCGGCCGAGTGCCTTTTCGACGATCGCGCGGGCCTGTTCTCCGGGGAACGGCGGCACCTGGTCGCGAAGTTTGTTCAGTTCCAGCGCGATGTCGTCGGGCAGCAGGTCGCGCCGCGTCGAGACGATCTGACCGAACTTCACATAGATCGGGCCGAGATCCTCCAGCGCGCGCCGGATCCGGATGGCGCGCGGCGGCTTAGACCCCCAATAGAACGGCGAAAAGAAGCGAAAGAATCGAACGGGTCGAAACAGGTGCGCCTCGAGGACGATATCGTCCAGGCCGTGGCGCATCAGCACCCAGGCGATATGGGCTACCCGCAGGCTTTCACGTACCGGGATCACGCCCGGCCGCCGCGGCGTCGCTGTTCCAGCAGGGCGATACGCGCGGCCAGACGCTCGGCGTCATCGCGCAGGGTATCGACATCGGCGATGAAATCCTCGACCTCAAAGCGGTGCGGCAGCAGGCGCGCCTCTTCGGTCAGGTATTCCGACAAGATTTGCTCGCTGCTGCGGCGGATGCGTGCCCCTTCCCCCGAGGCAGCGCGCACGCTGCGCCCGATTTCATGCGCGACGATATCCCCGGTAAATCGCGACAGCTGCTCCTCCCAGTCGATATCGAGATCGGCCAAGACCTCGCTGAATCGCCGGGCCAGTTCGGTATCGCCCTCGATCTGCACATGACCGGCAAACAGCTGCTGCGCCCCCGCGGCCTTGGCACTGGCGCGCAGAAGATCGAGCGGACTCCCGGCCAAGGTGCAGTCCGGTTGACCCTCCAGGCTCCCGACGACCCGGAGGCGGCCGTCACGGCCAGGGACAAAGATCCACTGCATCCCGGTGCCGCGCAGAGCGATGCGGATAGTTCGTCCATGCAGCGCGGCCAGGCGCGCGGCGGCGTCAGGATCGAGGCCGATTACCTGGTTGAGTACCTGCTCCAGGCCCTCCAGCGCAAGGTCGCGGATTGCCATTATGGCTAGAGTTTGAAACCGCGGTGAATTGCGACGATGCCACCGGTCAGGTTATGCACGTCGCAGCGCTCGAAGCCGGCCTCTTCCAGCATGCCCTTCAGGGTCTCCTGATCCGGGTGCATGCGGATCGATTCGGCCAGGTAGCGATAACTGTCGGCGTCGTTGGCCACCAACTTACCCATGCGGGGCAGTATGCTGAAAGAATACAGATCGTAGAGTCGTTCGAGGGGCCTGTTCACCGGCTTGGAAAACTCCAGGATCAGCGCCCTGCCACCGGGTTTGAGCACTTGGTACATCGCGCGCAAGGCCTTGCCCTTGTGCGTGACGTTGCGCAGGCCGAACGCGACGGTGACCAGATCGAAGCTGTCGTCGGGGAATGGCAGTGCCTCGGCGTCCACCTGGGCATAGCCGAGATTACCCGCATGACCCCGATCGATCATACGATCTCGACCCACGGTCAGCATGGCCGCGTTGATGTCGGTCATCAAGACCCAGCCCTCGGGACCGACCAGGTCGGCCATGCGGTCGGCGAGATCACCCGTTCCGGAGGCCAGGTCCAAGATCCGCTGGCCGGTGCGCACCCCGGCCAGCTCGATCGCAAAGCGCTTCCAGAGGCGATGGACCCCGAACGACATCAGGTCGTTCATCAGATCGTAGCGGGTGGCGACTGAGTCGAATACGTCTCGTACAAGGCCGGCCTTTTCGTCAGCCCCGACCGCGCGATAACCGAAATGCGTGCTGTCGTCTTTGTCTGCCATGGCTGCAGGTCCTGCGCCTTTGTGGACCTGGGCGAGAGATCAGGCGGCGGGCTCTTTCCGCGTATAGCCTTTTTCCTTCAACTCCTCGAGGTACTGCGCCCAAAGGTCATCGTAATGCTTGCCGAGATTGTACAGCGTTTCCCAGGAGTAGATCCCCGTGTTGTGTTCGTCGTCGAAGTGCAGCACCACGGCGTAGTTGCCGACCGGCTCGATGCGATCGATGTTCACGCCCTCTTTGCCGAGTGGAACCTTGCGCTGGCCGGGGCCGTGACCGGCGACCTCGGCAGAGGGTGAATAGACCCGAAGGTATTCGGCCGGTAGCTTGAAATTGGCACCGTCCGAGAAGCTGACCTCGAGCACGCGTGACATACGATGCAGGTTCAGTTCAGTGGGAGTGGGAATGTTCATACTACGGACCTCGGTAGACGGCTTTGAAATAAAGTTGGTATGCAGCGGCCCTCGGCCTGCAGACCCAAGGTGCGGTGCCGCCTCTCTCGGTTGAGAGTGTAACGTCCCCGGGCTGCGCTGTTAGCCTAAAAATTGTCGGCGATTGGGCGCGCCGCGGGCCGGGATTATCAAACAACCCCGCACGCAAGGTGCGGCCAACGGGTATGCTTGACGGATGGATGTTGCGCGGCGTCTCGCACAAGGCCGCACCGAGCTGGCCGGCTGGTTGCTGCTTGTCGCCATTGGGCTTTCGGTTATGCATGGCCTGGCCACTGGTCTGCCGCCGACCGCGCCGGGGGCGGCTTTCTGGATCGCCGGGCTGCTGCTGTTTGCGCAGGTGAACGGGCTGCAGCGTGCGCAGACGCTGGTCATGCTGCTGGTCGGCGCCATCGGCCTCGGGTATGCCTGGTCCCAGGGTCACTCGCCTGAGTGGGACAAGGCCCTGGCGACCAACCAGGCGATGCTGGCGATGCTGGCCGGCGTCACTTTTCTGCGGCTCATCAGCCTTCCCGAGACCCTGGCCGGCGAGGCGGATCCGCGCGGCCGCGCGGCACTGTGGCGGACGCTAATGGGGGTGCACCTGTTCGGTTCGGTGATCAACCTCTCGGCGGTAATGATCCTCGGCGACCGTCAGTCTCGCAGCGCGCCCCTGACCCCGCTGCAGGCCAGCGTGTTGTCGCGCGGGTTCGCGCTGGCGGCACATTGGTCACCATTCTTTGCCGCGATGGGCATTGCGTTGACCAATGCGCCCGGCGCGCAGCTGCTGACCTTGTCGAGCATCGGCCTGCCGCTGGCGGCTGTGGGCCTGGCGGTCAGCGCCTGGCAGCTGTCGCGCTGGCCAGATGCGCCGAACTTCGTCGGCTATCCGATGCATTTCGCCGCCCTGTGGATACCTGCCCTGCTCGCGATACTGGTGCTGATCGCGCACGAAATCCTGCCGATGGTTCCCATTCTCTCGCTGATCAGCTCATTGGCCCTGGCGATGACGCTGGGCGTGCTGAGCGTGCGGTACGGTGCAGCGGGCTGGACACGGATGATCGAGCATATCCGCACCGGGCTGCCGCGGATGTCCGGCGAATTGGTGCTGTTCCTGGCCGCCGGCGTGCTCGCGGCAGGTATCTCCAGTGCGGTGCTGAGCACTGGCTTTACGCTGGATTTCATCGAGTTTGGCGCCACCGAGGCCAGCCTGTTGTTGATGCTGATGGTCGGACTATCGGCGGCCGGGGTGCATCCGGTGATCAGCATCGCCACCGCGCACGGCCTGCTGGCACCGCTGGCCCCGGATCCCAACCTGATGGGCATCACCTACCTGATGGCCTGGGCCGCGGGCGTATCGAGCTCACCACTCTCCGGCATGCACCTGGCGATGTACGGACGCTACGGCATCGACCCACGCGGTTTCCTGCGCTGGAACGGCGGTTTCACGCTGTTCATGCTAACCGTCGATACCTTGGTGCTGCATGCCTATCAGGCGCTGGCCACCTAGCCTGCATGGCTCACCGATTTCCTGCTACGGCCCCCGATACCCTTGCACTGACGGGGCGCTGTCCGATGCCGTCCCTGGCGAAACGGTCTCGTTGCAGTCGGTTCGACGTAGTGTCGGCTACGCTTCCACCGCCTTCCACTCCGTGCACCTCGCCACAGCGGCGTCTCGGCGCCCTCGTTACGAAAAACGGTGAGCTATGCTGGCTAGTCACGACGCGCGAGC
>JASFJQ010000131.1:0-6272 GCA_050121305.1 Chromatiaceae bacterium | reverse complement strand
GCGCAGGTGTTGACCGGCAAGTACGCCGACGGCCTCGGCAACGTCAAGAACGATCCCGATCGAATCGATTTCGACCCCTTCCCGTGGCACTCCATGGGCGTGTGGATCCTCACGCAGATGAAGCGTTGGGGCTACATCAAGGGCGACATCGACTACAAAAAGATCGCCGAAGAGGTCTATCTGGCGGCGGATGCCTCGCGGATCATGCGCGATCTCGGCTACGACGCCCCGGATCACACCTATGAGAAGTACACGATCATGGGCAAGGAGTTCGATCCGGACAAGGCGGAGGAATACGTTCAAAGCTTCGCGATCAAGCGGACCTAGCAAACCATGCCGGGGCGGGCGCAGCACCCCCCGGCAACAAGGGGCAAACATGCTTCAATCACTCAACCTACGCGCGGCCCTCGTCTCCATCGGTCTGTTGGTGCTGCTGCTCGGCATCTGGGAGTTCGCCAACCGACCCCCGGAGACCACCGAGGCGCTGACCGAATACGAGATACTGATGGGCGGCGTCGACCAGGAGGCCCGCGTCCCGCCGCCGTCCGACGTGATCGGGCTGGCGGTCGAGGAGCTGTCCAACCCGTTCTACGACGCCGGCCCGAACGACAAGGGGATCGGCATCCAGCTCGGGTATTCCATATACCGCGTGCTGACCGGCTTTATTATGGCCGCGCTGATCGCGATCCCGATCGGTTTTCTGATCGGGATGTCACCGCTGATGTACAAGGCGCTTAACCCCTTCATCCAGGTGTTGCGACCGATCTCGCCGCTGGCCTGGATGCCGCTGGCGCTGTTCATCATCAAGGACTCCGAGGCCTCGTCGATCTTCGTGATCTTCATCTGCTCGATCTGGCCGATGCTGATCAATACCGCCTTCGGGGTCGCCAGCGTGCGCAACGACTGGATCAACGTCGCGCGCACCCACGAGCTGTCACCGCTGCGGACCGCGGCCACGGTAATCCTACCCGCCGCCGCCCCGACCATACTCACCGGCATGCGGATCTCGATCGGTATCGCCTGGCTGGTCATCGTGGCCGCCGAGATGCTGGTCGGTGGGACGGGCATCGGCTACTACGTCTGGAACGAGTGGAACAACCTCGACCTGACCAGTGTGATCTTCTCCATCCTGATGATCGGCATCGTCGGCATGATCCTCGATCTGGCACTTTCCGCGGCGACCCGGCTCGTGCAGTACGAGGAGTGAGATCGCAACCATGACCCAGCATTTCCTCGAGATCGAGAACCTGGCGCGCCGCTTTCCCGGCAAGGATGGCGAGTTGACCGTGTTCGAGAATGCGAACTTCGCCATCGAAAAAGGCGAGTTCGTCTGCATCATCGGACACTCCGGCTGCGGCAAGTCCACCATCCTGAACGTGCTGGCCGGCCTGGACGCGCCGACCGAGGGCAACGTCTTCATGGATGGCATGGAGGTTGCCGGCCCCAGCCTCGACCGCGGTGTCGTATTCCAGAACTACTCGCTGCTGCCCTGGCTGAACGCCTTGCACAACGTCACCTTCGCGGTGCGCTCGCGCTGGCCCGGCTGGAGCAAGGACCAGGTCCGCGCACACAGCTACAAGTACCTTGAGATGGTCGGGTTGAGCGGTGGCGCCGAGCTGCGCAAACCCTCCCAGCTGTCCGGCGGCATGCGCCAGCGCGTCTCGATCGCGCGCGCCTTTGCCATCCAGCCCAAACTGCTGCTGCTCGACGAGCCGTTCGGCGCATTGGACGCCCTGACCCGGGGTACCATTCAAGACGAGCTGCTGAAGATCTGCGACGCCACCCACCAGACCGTCTTCATGATCACGCACGATGTCGACGAGGCCATACTGCTCGCCGACCGGATCCTGCTGATGACCAATGGCCCGCACGCACGGATCGCGGAATCGGTGCGGGTGCAGCTGCAAAAGCCCCGTGGGCGCAGCAAGATCATTCACGACCCGGCGTTCTACCCGATTCGCAATCACCTGGTCGACTTCCTGGTGCGGCGATCCGAGGAGCTGGCCGGCGCGGTCGATCCGGAGGCGCCCCCGGAGGTGGTCGACGCCTACCCACGGGAGGTCAATCCCGCCCAAGAGGCTGGCGTAGATACGCCGGCGTCGCCGATCAGCAACGCCGGCGCAGGCTGACGCCTGGCCACTGCAAACCGAGAGACCACACTATGACTGCCTGTGCCCAAGAAGCCGCCGGATTGAAGACCACCGCACAAGACGCGAGCGATGACCAGCGTGTACCCGTCACGGTGCTGGCCGGTTTTCTCGGCTCTGGCAAGACCACGCTGCTGAACCGCATCCTCAACGAGGAACACGGCAAGCGGATCGCCGTGATCGAAAACGAGTATGGGGAGATCGGCATCGACCACGAGCTCGTCGTACAGTCGGACGAAGAGATCTTCGAAATGAACAACGGGTGCATCTGTTGCACCGTGCGCGGCGACCTGATCCGCATTCTTGGTCGGTTGATGCGGCGGAAACACAAGTTCGACCACATCATTATCGAGACGACCGGCATGGCCGATCCGGGGCCCGTTGCCCAGACCTTCTTCATGGACGAGGAGATGAAGGCAAAACTGCGCCTCGATGCGATCATCACAGTGGTCGACACCAAGCATGTCCTGCAACACATCGACAGCGACGAGTGTGTTGCACAGCTCGCCTTTGCGGATGTGGTACTGCTCAACAAGACCGATCTCGTCAGCCATGGGGACCTCGCGCACGTCGAACAGCAGGTGCGCGATCTCAACCGACTCGCGAAGATCCACCGCACCGTCCAGGCGGGCATCGAGATCGAGGAACTCCTGGGGATCAGGGCCTTCGACCTGGAGGCACGCGCCGCCGAGATGCCGGAGTTCCTGCGTGAAGAGCTGCCGTTCGAATGGGCCGGACTGTTCGACCTCGCCCCGGGGAAATACCGACTGCGGCTGCAGCCGGGGCCGGACCCGACGATCGACCTGGTGCTCGGCGGGCCAGGGCTGCAGGACACCGCGCTATTCAACGCCTGGAAGCGCGAGAGCATCGTCCTGTATTCGGGCGATCCGCAGCTCGTGGGTAGCGATGGCATATTGCAGGCCGCGGAATCGCTGTATCGCCTGCCGGTCGACGAGACCGCCGGGGCCACCGCGACGATCGAGATCACCGCACCGGGGCGCTACGTGCTCTTCACGCAGCACCTGCCGGAGGAGTTTGAACTCACCTTACATGACGCCAGCGGCGTTCAACAGGAGGCCGTCGAGGCCTTCCACTACGCCAGTCCGCATGAACATGACGACACCGTAGGGTCGGTCGGCATCTGTCTGCAGGGCGATCTCGACCCCGCACGCTTCGAGGCCTGGATGGTCGATCTGCTGCGCCGACGCGGCACCGATATCTTTCGCACCAAGGGGGTGTTGAACCTGGCCGGCAACGCGAAGCGCTTCGTCTTTCAGGGCGTGCACATGCTGTTCGACGGCCAGGACGGCCGTCCCTGGGAGGCCGAAGGTGCGCGCGAGAGCCAATTGGTCTTCATCGGCCGTGACCTCGACCGGGCCGAACTCACCGAGGGGCTGCGCAGGTGCCTGGCCTAGCCGCGATCGAGAGGCCCGCACCCTTGAGCGTGCGTTGCGCCCTGACGCTGGAGGACGCAATCTGCGACCTCACCTGGTCCAGCGACAGCCGGATGCTGCTGATCGGTACTGCGGCCGGCAAGGTGCATCACTTGGGCCCCGACGGCACGCCGGCCGCGAGCTGGCAGGCACACAGCGGGGGCGTCACGCGTCTCGCGCTGCAGCCGGGTCAGGAATCGACGCTCGCGAGCGCCGGCGAAGACGGGCGCGTCGTCCTGTGGGACGTCGTCAGTGCAGAGCAGACGGCACTGCTCGGCACCGAGAACGGGTGGGTCGAACACCTGGCGTGGACGCCGGACGGCAAGGTCCTCGCATCGGCGGCGCGCAAGACCATTTCGCTGTGGCGCGGCAGCGAATCGCTGGGCATCTGGTATGACGCGCGGCGTCAGGTGCTGGCGATGGCGTGGGCGCCGGACAGCAGACGCCTGGCGACCGCCGCCAACAAGGGTCTCTACCTCTGGCGTATGCAGGATGCAAGCCACAACAGCGCCGAGCCGATGCAGCTGCTGAGCTTTCCCGGGGCCCCCGTCGCATTGGCCTGGCGACCCAATGGCCGGGCCCTCGCCGTCGGCACCCAGGACGGTTTTCTGCAGGTCTGGCGTCAGGCAACCGGGAAGTCGCACGATGACAATGCGCGCCAGCTGACCATGCGCGGCTATCGCAGCAAGGTCAACTGCCTCGCATGGCACCCGCGCCGCGGGATCATCGCCACCGCGGGGGGTCCGGATGTCGTCCTGTGGGAGCTGCCCGAGGCCGGGAAGGGGGCTCGCGCTCAGCCACTGCGACATCACCAGCACACCGTCACGACACTGAGCTGGTCCGCCGATGGGCAGTTGCTTGCATCCGGGGATCGCTCCGGCCGGCTATGCGTCTGGGACCGGGACGGCGACGCCGTGTTCAGCCGGCAACTGACCCATGAGATCTCGGCACTGCAGTGGCAACCCTGCGGCGACACGCTCGCCGCGGGGGACACCGGTGGTGGCCTGCATCTCCTGGGGCGCAATCAGCTCCCTTCTGAACCTTATACCCTGTAATCACTGCGCGGAGGTACACCTTGAACAAAGACGATATGACGATGGCCATCCTGGCCGCCAAAAAGAAACTCGGCATCAGCTGGGAGGGGCTCGCGGAGACCGTTGGCCTGGGACCGGTGTTTCTCACCTCGGCCTGCCTGGGCATGAACAGCCTGAAACCCGAGTTTGCCGACAAGGTCGCAGCCGCGCTGGGCCTCGACAACGATGTCAGCGATGCACTGCAACAGTTCCCGCACAAGCGCTGGGACCAGTTGGTGCCCACCGATCCGGTGATCTACCGCCTGTACGAAATCGTCGGCGTCTACGGCGAGACGATCAAAGAGATCATCCACGAAAAATTCGGTGACGGCATCATGTCCGCCATCGATTTCAGCATGCACATCGACAAGGAGGAAAACCCAGCCGGCGACCGCGTGGTCGTCCACATGAACGGCAAATTCCTCCCCTACAAATCCTGGTGATACCGCTGTCCACCGCAACCCGTCCCCACTGAGGTAACGAGATGAAAAACCATCCAATCCCGTCTGAGAAACCTAAACGCAGCCTGGCGATGATCAGTGCGCTGGCCATTGCGGCCCTCGCACCGGTCGCCCACGCCCACCATCCCATGGGCGGTATGACGCCGTCGACCTTCACCGAGGGCATGTTGTCCGGTATCGGTCACCCCGTCATCGGCATCGATCACCTGGCGTTTCTAGTCGTCGCGGCGCTGCTGAGCTTCACGCTGCGGGGCAATGCCCGCTACCTGGTACCCGCGGCCTTCATCGCCGCGACGGTGGTAGGCACCCTGATTCACCTCGGCGCCGCGGACCTGCCGATGTCCGAGACCGTGATCGCCTTGTCCGCCCTGCTCGGTGGTCTGGCAGTGATGTTCAAAGGCAGCCTGCCGGCACTGTTGCTCGGCAGCCTGTTTGCGGTATTCGGCATCTATCACGGGTACGCCTACGGTGAGGCCATCGTCGGCGCAGAGCAGACGCCGCTGCTCTCCTATCTTCTCGGTTTCGCAATGACGCAGTACGCCATCATCGCAGGCGGCGTGGCCTTGTTGTCCGCACTCGCGGCACGCTCCGCGCGTATGCAGTCACTGGCCGTGCGCAGCGGCGCCTGGTTCGCCACCGTCACCGGTGCGGTGTTCCTCGGTCTCGGCCTCGCCTAAACGACCAGCCGCCCGGCCGGCCTGCAAGGACAGACCGGCCCGGGCGGCGTTCAAGCGATGGCCCTGCGCAATACGGCCTCGACGTCCTGGGCCGTCAGCGGCAGGGCGATCTTCGCAAACAGCGGAAAGCGTGCCTCGAGCAATGCCAGCTTCTCCGCCTGTTCCGGTAGATAGAACACGACCAGCTTGACCTCGGGGTGGCGCTGCAGTACTGCCATCAGGCTCTCGAGATTGGATGTGCGGTCGCGGAAATCGGACTGAAAGATATACTCCGCGACGATCACATCGGGGACGTCCTTCTTCAAAAGGCTGCGAGCCTTGCGCTGCGAGTTCACGACCTCGACGCTGAAGCCCAATTGCTGATAGAGCGGTTGCAGATTCGGATAGCCGCCCAGCTCGATGATCGACAGCAGCCTGCGCTGACGCGCGTCGGTCAACGAAATACCACCCATGTGGTGGCAATATACTTGACGCCTTCATG
>JASFJQ010000130.1:0-6310 GCA_050121305.1 Chromatiaceae bacterium | reverse complement strand
GGTTACTGTATTTGTAGGACAACACCTCGCCCTGCTCGGTGAATTTGATCTGGCCCAGCAGGGTGCCCGCGGGTTGCGCGCGAATGGCGTCATGGGTCGGGCCGCCGCCACGGCCGATGGTCCCGCCGCGCCCGTGGAACAGCCGAATCCGGAAGCCGCGCGAGTTGCCGAGCGCGATCACGCGCTGTTGGGCCCGGTAGAGCAGCCATGCGGAGGCGACGATACCGCCGTCCTTGGCCGAATCCGAGTAGCCGAGCATCACCTCCTGCAGGCCACCGTAGGTCTGCAGGAGGCGTTGGTAGACACTGTGATCGAGCAGCTCGGAGATCACGGGTTCGATGCGCGAAAGATCGTGAATGGTCTCGAACAGGGGTGAGACCCCGATCCGACAGATGAAATTGTCGGATTGACGACCGGCGAGGCCGGTCAGGCTGCCAAGAAACATCACGTGCAGTACGTCCGAGGCTCGGTGAGCCATGGAGATGACGTAGCGACCGATGACGCGCGGACTGATCACGCGTTGCATCTCCTCGATTACGTCGAATACTCGTAGCACCTCTTGGGTCGTTTCGGACAAGGTGCTGCGGTCGCTGACCGACGGCGGATTGTCGATCAGTTCGCCGAGCAGCTGCAGCCGTCGTGGCTCGTCGAGCGATGCATAGTCGCTCTCGATACCGAGCCGCGCCAGTACATCGGCGACCGCCTCGGTGTGCACGTTCGACTCCTGGCGGATGTCCAGCCGGGCGAGAAAGAAGCCGAAGGTACGAACCAGGCGGATCAGGTCCATCAATTCGGCATTCGCGGTATCGGCGTCGCCATGGCTGATCAGGGAGTCGCGGATGAGTTCCAGATCTCGAACGAGAGCGAGCTCGTCCTGATAACCCACGACCTCCGGGTTCCACGGCCGACCCTCCACCCAGGCCAGTCCACGTCGCTCCAGCTGGTTCAGGCGCAGTGCGATGACATACAGCTTGCGCCGGTAGGGCTCTGCATGAAAGCGTGCCGGCCATTCCTTGTCGAACGCCTCGCGGTAGGCATCATCGTCCCGCAGGCTGGTCAGGAAGGCCGGCGAGGGCGAGCAGAAATTTATCGACTGCGTCAGGATCCCGATCAGTTTCTCGACCCGCTGCAGATAGGCGGTCAGTATGGTCACGTGCTGGGTGAGGATGGCCTCGCGCGTGACCTCTGCGGTGACATTCGGATTGCCGTCGCGGTCGCCGCCGATCCAGCTGCCGAAACGGATCATCGAGGGTACGTCGACACCATGGAAATTCGGATGGTCCCGATAGGCGCGCCGAATGGCCCCGTCCAGTCGGCGGTAGACCACGGGTATGGCGTCGAACAGGGCCTCTTTGAAATGGTACATCCCCATGCGGATTTCGTGTCTGACATCGGGTCTGGACGGCCGCACCTCATCGGTCTTCCAGAGTGTCTGGATATGGGTCCGCAGATCGCGCGTGTGGGTCTCTGTATGGTCGACCGAGGTCCGCGGTGCATCCAGGGCCTCGTTGCTCTCGAAGATGCGGCGCATCTGCAGCATGATCGAGCGTCGCTTCGATTCGGTCGGGTGCGCCGTGAAGACCGGCATGTAGCGTATCTCTTCGAACAGGTCCTGCAGCTCGTCCGGGTCCACGCCCATGTCACGCAGGTCGCGCAGGCAGGCGTCGAATGAGCCCTTCCACAGGACGCCGCCCCTGGCCGCAATACGCCGGCGCTGGCGATGCTGGAAGCTCTCCTCGGCGGTGTTGACCAGCTGGAAGTAGACACTGAAGGCCCGAATCACCGGACGCAACGCATCGGGCGACAGCTTGGCGATGACGTTCTTCAGCCGTGCGAGGCGCTCCGGATCGGGGTGCTCGCGCAGCTGGAGGAAACCCTTCCGCAGGCGCTCGATGGTGCGCAGGATGTCGCTGCCGGCCTGGCTGCTGATCACGTCGCCGAGCAGATGGCCGAGCAGTTTCACCCGTGCGCGCAGGGCCTTGTCATGCTTTACGCAGGCATCGATGAATGCGTCGTTCACTGGTCTTTACCCGCTGATCCTTAAGTCCGGCGCGCCGCCGCGCGGAAATCCCCGATCGGTTGGCCTGGCCTGGGTATACATGGTACAAATCGCCGAGACCCGGGCCGTACGATCCGGCCTCCACTTTACCCAAGCTGTCGATCCCTGTCTCATGCCACTGATCAGCCATACCCCGGAATGGAAGGCGCTCGAAGCACACTGGAAGGCGTTCGGCGGTCTGCGCATGCGTGATCTGTTCGAGCAAGACCCCGAGCGTTGCGAGCGCTACAGCCTCGACGGCTGCGGCATCCACCTGGACTACTCCAAGAACCTGATTACCGACGAGACCCTGCGCCGGCTGTTGGCGCTGGCGCAGACCGCGGACCTGAGCTTCTGGGGCGACAGCCTGCTGCGCGGCGAGAAGGTCAACAACACCGAAGGGCGGGCGGTACTGCATATGGCGCTGCGCAATCTGGGCCCGCGCAGTTATCAGGTCGATGGTGACGACGTGATGCCGGGGATCCGATCGGTGCTCGACCGCATGCGGGAATTCTCCGCCGAGGTACGCGAAGGCCGCTGGCTGGGCCACACCGGGCAGCGCATTACCGATGTCGTGAGTCTCGGCATCGGGGGCTCCAGCCTCGGCCCCAAGATGGTGTGCGAGGCCCTGTATCCCTATCAGGATCCCCGCTTGCGGGTGCACTTCGTCTCCAATGTCGACGGGGCACAGCTGACCCAGACACTGGGTCGACTCGATCCGGCGCGGACCCTGTTTGTCGTCGCCTCGAAGACCTTCACCACCCAGGAGACCCTGACCAATGCCGAATCGGCGCGTGCATGGTGTCTTCAGTCCCTGAAGACGGAGGATGCGATCGCGCGCCACTTCGTTGCGGTATCGACCAATGCGGTGGCGGTGACGGAATTTGGGATCGATCCGGCCAATATGTTCGAGTTTTGGGAATGGGTCGGCGGTCGGTACTCTCTGTGGTCGGCGATCGGTCTGCCGATTGCACTGGCGGTCGGCATGCAGCATTTCGAAGAGCTGCTCTACGGCGCATATGACATGGACGAACATTTCGTCGAGGCGCCGCCGGAGCGCAATATGCCGGTGATCCTGGCGCTATTGGGCATCTGGTACAACAATTTTGGCGGCGCCGACACCATGGCCGTGATCCCCTACGATCAGAATCTGCAGTACCTCCCAGACTATCTGCAGCAGGTCGATATGGAGAGTAACGGCAAGCGTGTCACTCGCGACGGCGTGCCGGTCGATTACGACACCGGCCCGGTGATCTGGGGTCAGCCGGGTACCGATGCGCAACACAGCTTTTTTCAGCTGATTCACCAGGGCACGCGCCTGATCCCGACGGATTTCATCCTGCCGCTGCGTAGTCACAGCCCGCTGGAAGACCACCATGACAAGCTGGTCGCCAACTGCCTGGCGCAGGCGCAGGCGCTCATGCGTGGTCGCACCGAGTCCGAGGCGCGAAGCGAACTCGAGGCCGGCAAGATCGACCCTGAGACGATCGAGCGACTGGTGCCGCATCGCATTTTCCCCGGCAATCGGCCGAGTAACATGCTGGTCGTCGACCGGCTCACGCCGCGAATTCTCGGCGCATTGATCGCACTGTATGAGCACAAGGTGTTCGTGCAGGGGGTTATCTGGGGCGTGGACTCCTTCGACCAATGGGGCGTCGAACTGGGCAAACAGCTGGCCAGTCATATCCTGGCCGACTTCCGCGCCAGCGCACTGTCACCCAGTGTCGACTCCTCAACTGCCAGCCTTGTACGGCGCTACCATCTCACGCTCGGCGATCAGCCGGAATAGTCTGTTGCATCGGTCGAGGATCGCCATCGATTACCGAAAGGGTGGCTCGCAGACGGGGCTGTCTTCTATATCCGGGCGCTGTAGAGGTGTTTCACGTGATCTGGGTCGAGTTCCTGCTGTGTGTCGCGTTGATCGGAGTGGCGGGGGTGAACCTGTCGCGATACGGCGATGCCATTGCCGACAAGACAGGCCTTGGCGGCACCTGGATCGGTGTGGTTCTGCTCGCCAGCGTCACCTCGCTACCCGAACTGGTGACCGGGGCGAGTTCGGTCACGGTCGCGAATGCGCCCGATATCGCGGTCGGCGACGTGCTTGGCAGTTGTGTCTTCAATCTACTGCTGCTCTTCCTGCTGGATATCCTGCACCGCGATGAGTCGATCTTCCTTCGGGCGAGCAGAGGGCATATCCTGTCGGCGGGCTTTGGCATTCTGCTGGTCGGCCTGGCGGGTCTGAGTATCCTGGCGGCCTGGTTGGGGGACTCCATCGCCATCGGGCACATTGGCCTCTACACCCCGGCGATCTTGATCCTCTACGTGGTGTCGATGCGTGCCGTATTTCACTACGAGACCGAGGAGGTCAGGGAGTTCACGGAGGCCAAGACGGATTCCTATCCGCAGCTTTCGCTGCGTGATGTGATCCTCAGGTATAGCCTGGCCGCGCTGGTCATCCTCGTGGCCGGTGTGTGGTTGCCCTTTGTGGCGAAAGCGCTGGCGGTCGAGATGGGGTGGCACCAGAGCTTTGTTGGCACCCTGTTCGTCGCGTTCGTGACCTCGGTGCCGGAGATGGTCGTCACCGTGGCCGCACTGCGCCTCGGTGCCCTGGATATGGCCATCGGCAACCTGTTTGGCAGCAATCTGTTCAATATCGGGATATTGGCCATAGACGATATCCTGTATCTGCCCGGTCCGCTGTTCGATGCCGTCTCGACGACACATGCTATCACCGCATTTTCCACCATCATGATGACCGGCGTGGCCATCATCGGCCTGCTGTACCGACCCCGCAGACTCGCGTTCGGTTCTGTTGGCTGGGCCGCGTTCTCGCTTTTTCTTATCTATCTCCTCAACACCTATTTGCTGTTCGTCCATGGGGGCCTTTGAGCGGCGCGTTGTGCCGTCGCCGGCGTGGGACTTGAAATCGTGGCCCCGACTGCGGGATGCTGCGGTTCACCGTTCCAGCGCCATCCTGAGCATATGAGACAGATCGTACTCGACACCGAAACCACCGGCCTGGAGCCCGAGCAGGGGCACCGCATCATCGAGATCGGCTGCGTCGAGCTGGTGGAGCGACGCCCCACAGGCAACAATTTTCATGTCTACCTGCAGCCGGACCGTGAGATAGACGCGGCGGCGGTCGAGGTGCACGGCATCACCAACGCGTTCCTGGCCGATAAGCCGCGCTTCGCGGACATCGCCGGCGATCTCATGACCTACCTGCGGGGCGCGGAGCTGGTGATTCACAATGCCCCGTTCGATGTCGGATTCCTGGATGCGGAGTTGGCGCGCATCGATGGGTTTGGGAGGGTCGACGAGTGCTGCGCGGTGCTCGATACCCTGGTTATGGCGCGCCAGAAGCATCCAGGTCAGCGCAATAGCCTCGATGCCCTATGCGGTCGATACGACATCGACAACAGTCGGCGTGACAAGCACGGTGCGCTGTTGGATGCCGAGATCCTCGCCGACGTCTATCTGGCCATGAGCGGTGGCCAGCGCACGCTGTCCTTGGACGCCGCGGCAGTGTCCGAACGGTCGAACGGGCAGCACTCGGGCATCCGGCGCGTCGCGCGCGAGGCGGTCAACCTCGTCGTGGTCCAGGCCAGCGGCGAGGAACTGGATGCGCATAAGGCACGCCTGCAGGCGATCGACCAGGCGTGCGGCGGTGAGGCCGTGTGGCGGCGCCTGCACTAACCTGCATCGCTCACCGATTTCCTGCTGCGGCCCCGGATACCCCCGCCGTGACGGG
Organism: Chromatiaceae bacterium; assembly: GCA_050121305.1. Lineage (GTDB taxonomy): Bacteria > Pseudomonadota > Gammaproteobacteria > Chromatiales > Chromatiaceae > Thiosocius. Next base: position 521 of record JASFJQ010000130.1, on the reverse strand, counting down.
GCGCTGTCCGATGCCATCCCTGGCATCGGCCCTTCGGGCGCGCCACATGCGACCCGTTTCACGCCTGGCGAAACGGTCTCGTTGCAGGCTAACACCCGTTAATCGAGGCGTGTGGTCGGTGTCTGCGGTAGCGCCAGTCGGCCCGCGATCCGCCAGGACCTGTCATCGGGGCGCAGCTCGAGCTTCCATCGTGCGGGCCCCAGGGGATCGAGGCGGCCGAGGTATACCAGCCCGTCGGATGGCGTGAGCTGAACCACCTGGTCTTGATTGGGCCGTGTCGGGTGGGTCACCTCGAGAGACAGGACATCACTCTGCCCCGGCAGTGGCTTTTCGAAGGTCACGGCGATGGCGCCCGTCTCCGGGTCGAGGCGGACGGCCGCGGCGATGCCCAGCGTCTTTGCCAATGTCGTGCTGTCGGCGTCCTTGTGAATCCCCAGGCCCTCCTTGTAGTAATCGTCACTCACCAGGCCGTCATCGGTTTCAATCGCGATGTTGATGGTGAAGATCGACGCGATGACGAC
>JASFJQ010000129.1:0-6340 GCA_050121305.1 Chromatiaceae bacterium | reverse complement strand
CTGATTCCAGCCTGCAAGGAATTCGTCCAACACGACCGGCGGCGTAAGGTCACCTGGGAATACGTCATGCTGGACGGCGTGAACGATTCCCTGGCACACGCCAAGGCGCTGATTCGCCTGTTGCAGGGTGTGCCCTCCAAGGTGAACCTGATCCCTTTCAACCCGTTTCCGGGGACCGATTACCAGACCTCCCCGGCCGATCGCGTCGAGGCCTTCCGACAGCGCCTCAAAGGTGCCGGTATTATCGCGACCACTCGGAAGACGCGTGGTGACGACATCGATGCGGCCTGCGGTCAACTGGTCGGGAAGGTGCGCGATCGAAGCCGCCGGCGGCTGCAGCGGATCCCGGTAGTTCAGGAGTCCTACCAATGATCAAATCCGGGCTGCGCTGGATTGCCATTGCTGCTGCAGTCGTGCTGTCCTCAGCCTGTCAGAACGCGGCGCTGCGCGACGGTGGGCTGGGCGCCGATGCGACGGGTCAGCTGGGTTCGCCCACGGCCCAACAGAGCCCGGCCGACATCTATATCGATCTGTCGGCTGCCTACCTGCGCGAAGGGCAGCTGACCAACGCGCTGCTCAACGCCAATAAGGCAGTGATGGCGGATTCAAACTCGAGCAACGCCCACTACATACTTGCATTGGTGCGGCAGCGTCTCGGCGAGCTGGGTCCGGCCGAGGAGGCCTTCCGCGAGTCGGTGGCGTTGGATCGCCAAAATCCGCTTGCATTGAACGCCTACGGCTCTTTTCTGTGCGAAATGAAACGATACAAAGAGGCCGACGAATATTTCCGTCGAGCGCTGGGCAACCCCCTTTATGCCACGCCCTGGCTTGCCTCGCACAACGCTGGCTGGTGCAAAGAGATGGCCGGGGACATGACGGGTGCCGAGGTTGACTACCGCGCGGCGCTGCGGGCCAACCCGCGTTTCGGGCCGAGCCTGCTCGGCATGGCGAAAATCAGTTATGAGGACGGAAATTATCTCTCCGCCCGCGCCTATTTACAGCGTTATGCTGAAGTTGCGCCGCATAGTGCCGAAAGCCTATGGCTAGGCGTGCGAACCGAAAACCAACTCGGCGACCAGGATCAGATGGCCACCTACAGCCTCAAGCTGCGGGCCAATTTCCCGGATTCCGAAGAAGCCATGTACCTAAAAACAGTAGAGTAAGCCATGAGCGCCATAATGACAGATCCGTCAAATAACAATGTGGCGGAATTGTTCGCCCCGGGTCCCGGTGAACGTCTTCGGGCCGCGCGGCTGTCGATGAACTATGACCTGGCCAAGATCGCCAGCGAACTCCATCTCACTACCGCGGTCGTGCAGGCACTCGAGGCCGATGACTACGACGGCGTGGGCGTGCGCGTTTTCGTACGTGGCTATCTGAGGAACTATGCGCGTGTCGTCGGCATGGCCGAGGAGTCGATTCTGCGCCAGTTCGATGAAAAATGGCCGGATGAAGGCTTACGCCACTCGATGCTGAAGGCATCGCCGCGGTTGCCGGCCGATGGCAGCCCGAGCCGCGGCTTGGCCGGGGCGATGACCTGGCTGCTGCTGCTGGGCGTCGTGGTGCTGTTTCTGATGTGGTGGCGAGGCTATCTGGACGAACTCGTACCGGCACCGGCGGTCAGCGAGAGCACGGTCGAAGAGGAAGTGACCGCGGAGCCGGTGCTGGATGAATGGGTGCCCGCTACGCCTACCTCGGACGATCAAGACCTCGTGCTTGCCGACGGCAGCCTGCGCCTGCCGTCGCCGTTGGCCTCCGCCGACGGCGAGAGCGGCGCTGAGCCACCGCAGTCTGCTGCCGGTGCATTCGACGACATGTCCAACGCGTCGTCGCCACTGGCCTTGGATCTGGCGACGCAGCGGCCGGCCTCGACCGAAGTCACCGAGGCAGCCGATATCGAAGCGCTGAATCAGGCGCCGGCGCGGTCGCCTGAACCACTCATCAGCCCTGCACTGGCAGCCGCTGCGCCGGCGCTTGTCGCAACTGCGACCATCGAAACGCCCGCGGACGCTGCGATCATGGATGACAGCAAACGGATCGTGATGACCTTCAGCGCGCCCTGCTGGGTTGACGTGCGTGATAATGCACGCGAGTTCAAACTCTTCGGAGAGATGCCCAATGGCGCGACCAAGGTACTGGGCGGGCAGCCACCGTACAAGATGGTCATTGGCAACTCGCGTGCAGTGACGATCACGATAAACGGCGAGCCCTTCGACCTGACACCCTACGCCAAGGGCAACGTCGCGCGCTTCACGCTTGATCCCTGATGTCGGGCGGCGACGCCTGACCCGCTCGGCCCGCAATGCGGGTTATTGATTCTCGCGAAGACGTTCGAATGGCAAAAGGTATCCAGGCAATCCGCGGTATGCACGATGTGCTGCCCGAGCGCAGTCCGCTGTGGCAATTTCTCGAGCGTCAAGTAGCGGACGTGCTGGCAGCCTATGGCTATCGTGAGATTCGGATGCCGATCCTGGAAATGACCGAGCTGTTCAGGCGCTCGATCGGCGAGGTTACCGACATCGTCGAGAAAGAGATGTACACCTTCGATGATCGTAATGGGGACAGCCTGACCCTGCGCCCCGAAGGCACCGCCGGCTGCGTACGCGCGGCCGTGGAGCATGGTTTGCTGCACAATCAGGTGCAGCGCCTTTGGTATCAAGGGCCGATGTTTCGGCATGAGCGTCCGCAGAAAGGACGCTATCGGCAGTTCCATCAGATCGGCGTCGAGACCTTTGGCATGCCGGGTCCTGACATCGACGCCGAGTTGATCCTGATGACGGCCCGCATCTGGCAAGCGGTGGGCCTGCCAGACCTGGAATTGCAGCTCAACAGCCTGGGGACCCCGCAAGAGCGGGTTGCCTATCGCGACGAACTTGTGGCCTATCTCGAGGCGCATCACGATCAGTTGGACGAAGACAGCAGGCGCCGTCTGCGCAGCAATCCGTTGCGCATCCTGGACAGCAAGAATCCGCAGATGCGCGATTTGCTGCAGGCCGCGCCAAGCCTTATGAGCCGACTCGGTGAAGGGTCGAAGGTCCATCTCGATCGTGTCCGGGCGATCCTGGACCAGGCAGGTGTGGTGTATGTTGTGAACCCGCGCCTGGTGCGTGGCCTGGATTACTATTCGCTGACCGTCTTCGAATGGGTCAGCGATCGCCTCGGCGCACAGGCGACGGTGTGCGCGGGTGGTCGCTATGATGGTCTCGTCGAACAACTCGGCGGACGGCCCACTCCCGCGGTGGGATTTGCGATGGGGCTCGAGCGTTTGGTGGCACTGCTCGAGGAGAGCAGGTCGGAGGCCGGCGCCGCGCCGGTCGACGTCTATTTGGTCCTGCTCGGGGACGCCGCGGCCCAGGAGGGTCTGATACTGGCGGAGGAACTGCGCACGGCCCATCCTAATCTGAAGATATTGAGTAACTGCGGGGGCGGCGGGACGAAGGCCCAATTCAAGCGTGCGGATCGCAGCGGTGCCCGTTACGCGCTGGTGATGGGTGACAACGAATTGGCGAATGGCACAGTGGCGATTAAGGCGCTGCGTTCCGATGAGCCGCAGCTCGAGGTTGGACGTGCCCAGCTGGGCGAGTTGTTGCAAGCGCGGTTCGCGAGTTGAAGGCGTCGTGAGGCTAATGCGGGGAGTAAATTGATGAGTACCTACAAGACCGAAGAAGAACAGGTCGAGGCGATCAAGAACTGGTGGAAAGAAAATGGCAAGTCCGTGATCGGCGGTATCGTGCTCGGCTTTGCCATTATCGGCGGTTGGCAGGGGTGGCAGGGATATCAGCGCAACCAGGGGGAGGCTGCGTCGGCCCATTTTGACGCCATGCGCCAGGCCGTGCGAAGCGGCCAGCAGGCCAAAGCAATCGAGGATGGCAAACGGCTCATCGGCGAGTACGGTGGCACCGCCTATGCCAGTTTTGCTGCGCTGGAACTGGCCCGCCTGTCCTACCTGAGCGGTGAGAAGGCCGCGGCCAGACAGCACCTGCAGTGGGTGACCGAGTCCGCGCCGGATCCGGCGATCCGCGAACTGGCGCGCCTGCGTCTGGCGCAGTTGCTGCTCGACATCAACGATGTGTCTGCGCTGCAGGCCTTGCTGGGCGAGCCCGCGCTACCGGCCTTCGCCGGTGAGTTCGCTGTCGTCCGCGGAGACCTTGCCCGCCAGCAGGGCGATCACGAGGCCGCCCGCCTGGCTTATCAAGAGGCCCTGGCAAATGGCGTCGGAGACCAGCAACTGTTGCGCATGAAGCTCGTTGACGTCGGCGGCCAGCCGTCCGCGTCCTAAGGATTCGACAATGCACCGCTTTTTCTTTTTGCTGTCTGCCGCGGCCCTGGCCGGCTGTGGGACCTTCGCGGATCCCACCGAGTGGTTCAGCTCGACCGAGGTGGTGACACCTTCGCCGCTGGTGGATCTGCAAAACCAGATCCAGCCGCAGACGCTCTGGGCGCGCGACGTCGGTTCCGGCACCGATAACCAGTGGCTCAGCCTGGTGCCCCGCGTGGTGGGAGACACAGTCTATACCGCCGATGCCGAGGGACGGGTTGAGGCCATTGCGATCGCCGACGGCAGCCGCCGCTGGCGGGTCGACCTGAAATCCCCAGTCGCCGGCGGCCCCGGTGTCGGTGAAGGATTAGTCGTACTCGGCACCAGCGATGCCGAGGTCATTGCGCTGGATGTCGAGAGCGGGGAGGAGCGCTGGCGCAGCCAGGTCTCGAGCGAGGTGCTCTCGGTGCCGGCAGTGGCCGGTGGTACCGTGGTGGTACACACCGTTGATGGGAAGCTGTTCGGCCTAGAGGCCACCGTTGGAAACGAGCGGTGGCGTTACGAGCGACAGGTGCCCACGCTGACGCTGCGCGGCAGCGGCTCACCAGTGGTCTCCGGCGGGGCTGTGTATGTCGGCATGGCCGGTGGAAAGCTGATTGCACTGCGCATCGACAACGGCGAATTGCTATGGGATCTCAGCATAACCGTCCCCAGCGGCCGCTCCGAGCTTGAGCGCCTGGCCGATGTCGATAGCGATCCCATCGTGATCGGTGGTGGTGTGTTCGTTGCCACCTATCAGGGCGAGGTCGTTGCCATTGAACAACGCAGTGGCCGCCCGGTGTGGCAGCGCAAGATATCGAGCTACAGCGGTATGGCTGCGGATCTCGATGGGCTGTATGTCAGCGATACCGAGGGCGTTGTCTGGGGTGTCGACATCCGCACTGGGTCGGCCCGTTGGAGCCAGGACGCCCTGAAACACCGCAGGTTGTCCAGTGTCGCATTGCTTGGGGACCTGGTGGTTGTCGGCGATTTCGAGGGCTATCTGCATTGGCTGGACAAGTCAGACGGCAGCATGGTCGCGCGCACTCGGGTCGGCAGCGATCCGATTACGACCGGGGTGCAGGTCGTGAACGGCATCTTGTATGTGCAGGGTGACGGCGGCAAATTGGCCGCTGTGCGACTGCCTGCGCCCTGAGCGTGACGGCAATGCTACCGGTCATTGCACTGGTCGGTCGTCCCAATGTCGGTAAGTCCACACTGTTCAATCGCCTGACTCGAACACGCGACGCGCTCGTTGCGGATCGCCCGGGACTTACCCGGGACCGCCAGTATGGTGTCGGCAGGCTCGGCTCCCGGCCGTATGTGGTGGTTGATACCGGTGGAATCAGCGTTGATCAGCTGGGCGTCGACGCCTTGATGCAGCGCCAGGTCCAGCGCGCGATCGACGAGGCGGATCACTTGCTGCTGATGCTGGATGCTCGCGACGGCCTGACGGCCACTGACGAACGCATCGGTGGTCTGCTGAGGCGGACCGGTAAGCCGATCACCGTGGTGGTCAACAAGACCGAGGGCCTCGATTACGACGGCCTCAGCGGCGATTTTTTCTCCCTGGGGCTGGGTAAGCCGGTACCCATCGCCGCGGCCCACGGACGCGGGGTGCGGAGTTTGATTGAGCAGGTGCTGGCGGGGCTGCCCGAGAGAGCCCCTGCGCCGGCGGATGATGTGGCCGACGAGGCAGGCATCCAGATCGCGGTCGTGGGGCGGCCGAACGTCGGTAAGTCGACCCTGGTGAATCGGCTGCTCGGTGAGGATCGCGTGATCACTTTCGACCAGCCCGGGACGACGCGCGACAGCATCTTTATCCCATTTGATAGCGCGGGGAGGCGCTATACCCTAATCGATACGGCTGGCGTGCGGCGTCGCGCACGGATCAGCGAGGCCATCGAAAAATTCAGCGTGATAAAGACCCTGCAGGCCATGGAACAGGCCAATGTGGTAATGCTGGTGTTGGATGCGCAACAGGGCATATCGGACCAGGACGCCGGCCTCGCCGGCCATGTCGTCGATAGTGGCCGCGCACTG
>JASFJQ010000128.1:0-6364 GCA_050121305.1 Chromatiaceae bacterium | reverse complement strand
GTTGAATCATCAAGTCGATGTCTCCGCCACGTTTACTATCATCGACCCGCGAACCGAATAGCCAAACCTGCGCACCTTGGCCGAACGACTTGGCCGTTGCATGGCGAATAGCAGCAATCTGGCGTGCATTCAGTCGCATACTGGCGAGTATTGTGGGTAATCCAGTGGCAGACAAGGGGAAACCGGGGACCGGCAGATAAAGGGGCCACAGTTGAAGGACACTCACCTAAGCCTTTTTTGAATGGCAAGTTTCCAGGATTTCTTTACGCGCGACGGCACGGGGCTAGGCTATGCAGGCTAGCACTCGATGACGTTCACCGCGAGCCCACCGCGTGCGGTTTCCTTGTACTTGGTCTTCATGTCGGCGCCGGTCTCGCGCATGGTCTTTATGACCTTGTCCAGTGACACATAGTGCGAGCCATCACCGCGGAGTGCCATGCGGGAGGCATTGATGGCCTTCACCGCACCCATTGCATTGCGCTCGATGCACGGCACCTGCACCAGGCCGCCGATCGGGTCGCAGGTCAGGCCGAGATTATGCTCCATGGCGATCTCGGCGGCGTTCTCCACCTGGGCCGGTGTGCCGCCCAGCACCTCGGTCAATGCACCGGCGGCCATCGAGCAGGCGGAGCCGACCTCTCCCTGGCAGCCCACCTCTGCCCCGGAGATCGAGGCGTTCTCTTTGTAGAGGACGCCGATGGCACCAGCCGTGAGCAGAAAGCGGACCACGCCATCCTCGTCTGCACCGGGCGAGAAGCCCCAGTAGTAGTGCAAAACGGCGGGAATGATCCCGGCCGCGCCATTGGTGGGGGCGGTGACAACCCGGCCACCGGCGGCATTTTCCTCGTTCACTGCGAGCGCAAAGAGATTGACCCAGTCCATGGTGCCCAGCGGGACATTGTGCAGGGTGGTGTCGGCCTGGAGCTTGCGCAATAGATCGGCGGCGCGGCGTTTGACCCGCAGGCCGCCCGGTAGGACCCCCTCGGTACTGCATCCACGCCGCACGCAGTCCTGCATCACGTGCCAGATGTGCAGTAGGTCGTGGCGGATCGCGGTCTCGTCGCGCCAGGCCTGCTCGTTGGAAAGCACCAGGTCGCTGATCCGACAGCCAAGGCGCTCACACTGTTCCAACAGGTCCCTGGCGGAATGGAAGGGGTGAGGCAAGGCCGTGTCGTCGGCGTCGATACGGTCTTCACCGGCGGCCTGCTGGTTTACCACGAAGCCGCCGCCCACTGAGTAGTAGGTGCGCTCGGTCAGCACGCCGTCATCGCCACCGTAGGCACTGAAACGCATGCCATTGGAGTGAAAGGGCAGGGTCTTGCGGCGATGGAAGACGAGGTCTTGATCGGGATCGAAGGTCAGGGGCCATTTCCCCAACAGGGTCAGCATGTGCCGCTCGCGTACCTGCTGCATCCGCAGCGGGATGCTATCGGTGTCGACCGTCTCCGGTTCCTCACCCGAGAGCCCAAGCACGACGGCCTTGTCGGTACCGTGGCCCTTGCCGGTTGCACCCAGTGAGCCAAACAATTCGACCCGCAGGCGGCCAACCTTGGGAAGTTGCCCGGCACCGCGCAGTGTCTCGACGAAGCGACCTGCCGCGCGCATCGGCCCGACGGTATGCGAGCTGGAGGGGCCGATACCGATCTTGAACAGGTCGAAGACACTGATTGCCATACCCCGATGCTGGTTCAGAAGACGCCAGTGGGCAAGTGCGATAGCCCCACCCCGCGTCTTGCATGAACGCGCGTCATGCCAGCTCGATGACCCGGATCACGTTGGTTCCACCGGCACGCTCGCTCTGTCCCGCAGTGGCCACGACGGTATCGCCGGAATGCAGATAACCCAGGGCCTTGGCCCGCTCGATCCCGAATGCCACCTTCTGCTCGTCGGTCTGCTCGCCCACATACTGGATCGGCAGTACGCCCCAGTTCATGCAGAGCCGACGGGTAACGGCGGTTGAGCGCGTGATGGCCAGGATCGGGCAGCCTGGGCGGTGTTTGGAGACCAAGCGGGCGGTGCGGCCGGTCTCGGTCAGGCTGAAGATCGCGGCCGCCTTTATCTGATCGGCCATGCGGACTGCCGCTTGCCCGATTGCCTCGGTGACAATATGTGTCGGGTGGGGCGTGATGGCCTGCAGGTAGCCGTACTCGGCCAGATCCGCCTCGGCGCGCAGTGCCAGGGTATGCATGGTCTCGACGGCCCGCACCGGGTATTTGCCCACGGCCGTCTCGCCCGAGAGCATCACTGCCGAGCTGCCGTCGAGGATGGCGTTGGCGACGTCGCTAGCCTCTGCCCGGGTGGGCTTGGGATTGTGCTCCATCGATGCGAGCATCTGTGTCGCAGTGATCACCGGCTTGCCGCGCGAGACCGTGGTCCGGATGATTCGCTTTTGCGCCCCCGGGACCTCCGCAAGCGGCAGCTCCACACCAAGGTCGCCGCGTGCGACCATGACCCCGTCGGCTGCATCGACGATGGCCTCCAGGTTGGCCATGCCGGTGCGGTTCTCGATCTTGGCGATGATCGGGATCTCCACGCTGCGCTCGGCGAGGATATCGCGCATCCGCAGGATATCCTCGTCCGTCTGCACGAAAGACGCCGCGATGTAATCGACGTCGTTCTCTGCTGCAAAGCCGAGCTCGCGGATCACGTCATCACGGTTCTCGGGGCTGACTGCGCTCAGTGACAGGCGGGTATCGGGGAGGTTGACGCTCTTGCTCTCGCCGAGCATGCCGCCGTGGACGACCTGGCAGTGGATGGTCCCGGCCTCCACCGAACTGACCTCGAGCTCGATGGCGCCGTCGTCGATGAGTATGGGTGTCCTCGGGCGCACCTCTTCGTACAGCTTCACGTAAGACACCGAGACCCCGGCGCCATCGCCGATCCGCCCGTCGGTGTGGAGGTCGAAGGTGGTGCCGGGCAGCAGCTCGATATTGCGGGCCTCGAGGCGGCCGGTGCGAATCTCGACACCGCGCGTGTCGATCATAATGGCGACATTCGTCCCGAGGCTCTGCGCCGCTTGGCGAATCCGCATCAAACGCGCGTGGTGCTCGTCCAGCGTCCCGTGGGAGAGATTCAGGCGGGCCACGTTCATGCCGGCGGCGATCATCGCCTCCAGCGTATGCGGCGAATCGCACGCCGGCCCGACGGTGGCGACGATCTTGGTCTTGCGTACGGGGTTGTTCATTGCTGACCTCGCTGGTGTTTTTTTGCCTGCATATCGATCGTTACATCATGGCATGGCTCGTCCGCCAGGCCAGCTGCACGCGCTGTCCAATCCGGGGAAACAGACCATGCGCGCCACCGCTCTTCTGATTGTCGGGTCTGGGCCGGGGAACAGTGCCAAAATGCGAGGCCGAGGCAGGAAAAAGGCGATCGGCGTGCCCGACCACGACAATCGAGTGACCCCAATAGCCACCTATCTCTATCTCACCATGGCGGCACTGTTCTGGGGCGGGACCTTCGTGGCCGGGCGTCAACTGGCGCCATTGCTCGACCCCTATGCGGCGGCCTTTCTGCGCTTTTGCCTCGCCTCGATCCTGTTGCTGGGCTGGTTGCGCTGGCGTCACCGAGAATTTCCGAAGGTCACCAGGCGTCAATGGCTGGCCATGGGACTGCTGGGCGCCAGCGGGGTATTCGCATACAACCTGCTGTTCTTCTCTGGCCTGCAGACCGTAGAGGCCGGGCGTGCCTCACTGATCATCGCGACCAACCCTGTGCTGATCGCGCTCGCCTCCCACTGGCTGTTTCGCGAGCATCTGGGGTGGGTCCGCGCGCTCGGCATCGCATTTTCTGTCGCGGGCGCGATGATCGTCATCGGGCGTGGCGATATGGCGGGGTTGTTCATGGGTCGGGTGGGGGCGGGCGAGTGGTTGCTGCTGGGCTGCGTCATCAGTTGGGTCACCTACACCTTGATCGGCAAGCGGGTGTTGCGCGGCCTCTCGCCCTTGGTCGCGGTCAGCTATGCGAGCGTAATCGGCACCTTGCTGCTCGGGGTGGTGACGCTGAGCCAGGGTGGGATAGGCCTTGGCGCCGTGGGCAATCCCCAGGTCTGGCTGAACATTGCGTATCTGGCGGTATTTGGGACCGTGCTGGCGTTCGTCTGGTTCTACAAGGGCGTGCACAGTCTCGGCGCGGCGCGCGCGGCGCAGTTCATCAATCTGGTGCCGGTCAGCGGCGTGTGCCTGGGCGCCTGGTTGTTGGACGAGCCCGTGACCTGGTCCCTGCTGTCGGGTGGAATGCTGGTGCTGCTGGGCCTGTGGTTGACCAATCGGCCGAGCGGCAGCGCGGCAACACCGGTACCCGATCGCGTCTGACTCGCGAATGCGGGGGAGGTCGGAGACGAACTACGGTGAATGGGGTTGCCGGCATTTTGTGATCTTCTCGACCATCGGTCCTCGGGGTTGTCAATAAAACTTGACAATTGAGAGCGACTAGTGTCCTTGACAATTACGCCCCATGAACCTAAGGTCTTTCCAAGGCCGCGAAAGGCGGCTCGGCCGTGCGGATGGCCGCTGAACGCCCCGGATCTGCTGAGTGACCGGGGCAACCCTGCGTGTGGGGTTCGCACGTGGATGAGGTTCGCTGAGACCTCTGTCTGTCTTGGGAGAAAAACTGATGGAATCTGATGAGAAGGTGTGGCCCACCGGACTGACCATCCGGGAGTCGGAGGAGCTGCACAAGTACGTCATCGACGGTACGCGGGTGTTCTTCTTTATTTCGGTGCTCGCGCACGTTCTCGCGGCGATTTTGACACCTTGGCTGGGGTGAGGAGGAAGGCATGAATAACGGTAAGATTTGGTGCGTGGTGAAGCCGTCGGTGGGCCTGCCGCTGTTTTTGGGCGGGGTCTGGGTGATTTCGTTCATCGTGCATTACACGGTTCTGACGCGGACGACATGGTTCCCCGCGTTTTTCGGCGGCTGAGGCCGGCAGGCTCTCCCATGCGACACTGGTGGCAGGGTCGGGGACGGTCGCTCCAGATCCCAAGTACTCTGACGGTCGACGCGGCCTGAGCCCAGAATGAATCGACTCGGGCACAAGATAATGACGTCGTGGGTCTCCCTCGGCCCGCGCTTTCTGCCGTTCGCGGACGTCGCGACGCCGGACCTTCCCTTGAGCCGCCTGTTGCGGCTGTCGCTCTTCCAGGTCTCCGTCGGCATGGCGCTGGTGCTGCTGGTCGGCACCCTCAACCGCGTGATGATCGTCGAGCTCGATGTTCCCGCATCGCTGGTCGGTATTATGCTCGCGCTCCCGCTGGTGTTCGCGCCGTTCCGTGCGCTGATCGGCTACAAATCCGATACACACCGGTGCGAACTCGGCTGGCGCCGCGTGCCCTTCATCTGGAATGGCACGCTGATGCAGTTCGGTGGCTTCGCCGTGATGCCATTTGCATTGTTGGTGCTCGCAGGCAAGCTGGAGTCGGCCGACGCCCCGCTGTGGATTGGTCATGCCTCTGCGGCCTTCGCCTTTCTGATGGTGGGCGCCGGCGTGCATACGGTGCAGACCGCCGGCCTGGCGCTGGCGACCGATCTCACGCCGCCGGAATCGCATCCCAAGGTCGTCGGCCTGATGTATGTGATGCTGCTGGTCGGCATGATCGCCAGCGCGCTGCTGTTCGGCGCCGCACTGGCAGATTTCTCGCCGGGGCGCCTGGTGCAGGTCGTCCAGGGCGCCGCCGTCTTGACCGTGCTGTTCAACATCATCGCGATGTGGAAGCAGGAGACACGAAAACCCCCGCGGGGCGCCGCGCCGCCAGCGCCCGACCCGAGCTTCAGCGAATCCTGGGCGAGCTTCTGCCAGGGCGAACACGCCATTCGTCGGCTGGTCATCGTCGGTGTCGGCACCATGGCCTTTGGGATGGCCGATATCCTGCTCGAACCCTTCGGCGGCGAGGTCCTGCATCTCAGCGTCGCCATGACTACCAAGCTCACGGCGCTGCTTGCGCTTGGCGGCCTGCTCGGATTCGGGTTTGCCTCCCATGTGCTCGGGCGCGGTGCGGATCCCTACCGCATCGCCCAGCGCGGCGCATGGATCGGACTGCCGGCATTCGCGCTGGTGATCGTTGCGGCACCGACCGGCCTGACCGGGTTATTCCTGGCCGGCAACTTCCTGATCGGTTTCGGCGGTGCCCTGTTCGGTCACGCGACACTGACCGCGACCATGAATCGGGCGCCCAAGCATCAGGCGGGCCTCGCGCTGGGTGCCTGGGGTGCCGTACAGGCCACCGCCGCGGGCGTCGGGATGGCCCTCAGCGGCGTCATCCGCGATCTGGTCAACGCCGCGAATGGGGCGACCGAGGGCCCCTGGGGCTTCGCGTCAGCCGCCAATGGCTACATCGCCGTTTACCTGATAGAGATCGCACTGTTG
>JASFJQ010000127.1:0-6445 GCA_050121305.1 Chromatiaceae bacterium | reverse complement strand
AATCGAGGATTTCTCGGGCGCGGATATCGATGATCTCAGACATGGGAACTCCTGCAAGTACTTGCGCTTAAGAGGTAGAGAAACTCCGTCGACGAATGCAGTCCGGTGGCTCTCCGGCCATCCATACACCAGCCGGCATGGATCTTCCGCGCTACAGCTCTTGTTCGATAAACCCCTGCTGCTTGACGGTGCGGTCCAGTTCCACCAGCGTTTCAAGCAGCGACCGCAACTTGTCGAGCGGCCATGAGTTAGGGCCATCGGACAAGGCATGGTCGGGATCCGGATGGGTCTCCATGAACAATCCAGATATGCCGGCCGCGACAGCAGCCCGTGCCAGCACCGGGACGTGTTCGCGCTGACCACCGGATTTGCTGCCCAATCCGCCAGGCTGCTGAACCGAGTGCGTCGCATCGAACACCACCGGACAACCCGTTGCGCGCATGACCGCCAGACCTCGCATATCCGAGACCAGGGTGTTGTAGCCGAAGGAGACGCCACGTTCGCAGACCATGATCTCCTGGTTGCCGGTGGCCCGCGCCTTTTCCACGACGTTGCCCATATCCCAGGGGGCGAGAAACTGACCCTTCTTGATATTCACCGGCCGGCCGGCGCGCGCCACGTTCTGGATGAAATTCGTTTGACGACAGAGAAACGCCGGTGTCTGTAGGACATCCACCACAGAGGCCACCTCGTCGAGCGGCGTGTCCTCATGGACATCGGTCAGCACCGGCAGCCCAAGCTCGGTCTTTACCCGCTCGAGAATGCGCAGGCCCGCCTCCAGGCCTGGTCCGCGCGGGCTGTCATGTGAAGAGCGATTGGCCTTGTCGAAAGACGATTTATAGATCAAGGGTATTGCAAGCGCATCCGTGATCTCCTTCAGTCGGCCAGCCACGGACAGCGCTGAGGCCTCCCCCTCGATGACGCAAGTGCCCGCGATCAGGAACAACGGCCGATCGAGTCCGACGTCGAAACCACAGAGTTTCATGCCGGCACCGCCTGATCGACCCGTCTCTCTCGTTGCGCCACCGCTGCCTCGACGAAACCCTGGAAAAGTGGATGACCATAGCGCGGCGTAGAGGTGAACTCGGGATGGAACTGGCAGGACACAAACCAGGGATGGACTGGAATCTCGATCATCTCTACCAGACGACCGTCGATGGAGGTCCCCGCGACTTTCAAACCCGCATCCTCCAGATCTTGGCGATAGCTGTTATTGAATTCATAGCGATGTCGATGGCGCTCGCTGATCACATCCTTTCCGTAAAGCCTGCGCGCGATCGTGCCTTTGGCCAATTTACATTGCTGCGCACCGAGGCGCATCGTGCCACCCAGGTCGGCGTCGGTCGCACGCTGCTCGACCGAACCATCGGCGTTCATCCATTCCGTGATCAAGGCGATTACCGGATACGGTGTCGAGGGATCGAACTCCGTGCTGTGCGCGCCCTCGAGGCCGGCGACATGACGGGCAAATTCGATGACCGCCACCTGCATACCCAGGCAGATACCCAGGTAAGGCACCTTGTTCTCGCGCGCGTAACGCACAGCGGCGATCTTGCCCTCGACGCCACGCTCGCCGAATCCACCAGGGACCAGAATCGCATCCATACCGTGCAGACACTCCGCGCCTGCCGATTCCAGGACCTCGGAATCGATATAGTGGATATTTACCTGACGGGAAGACTTGATGCCCGCATGAACCAGGGCCTCGTTCAGCGACTTGTACGACTCGGTCAGATCCACGTATTTGCCGACCATAGCGATATCGACCTCGCCATCCACCTTGTCGAGTCCATCGACGACGGCCTGCCATTCGCTGAGGTCAGCCGGAGGCACGTCCAGGCACAATTGGTCGACGACGATCTGGTCCAGCCCCTGCGCATGCAGCATCAATGGTATGCGGTAGATGCTGTCGGCATCGATCGCGGAAATGACCGCTTTTTCCGGCACGTTGGTGAACAATGCGATCTTCCGCCGCTCGCTATCCGGCACCGGGCGGTCGGCGCGGCACACGAGCACGTCCGGTTGGATACCTATGGAACGCAGTTCCTTGACCGAGTGCTGTGTGGGCTTGGTCTTCACCTCACCCGAGGTCGGGATATAGGGCACCAGTGTCAGGTGCATGAACAATGCGTGGTCGCGCCCTATCTCGATGCCCATCTGACGGATTGCCTCGAGAAAGGGCAGCGACTCGATGTCGCCGACCGTGCCCCCGATCTCGATCAGCGCGACGTCTGCGCCATCGGACCCGCGCTGAATACAGTCTTTGATCTCGTTGGTGATATGCGGAATGACCTGTACTGTGCCGCCAAGGTAATCCCCGCGGCGCTCCTTGCGGATCACGTTCTCATAGATCTGTCCGGTCGTGAAATTGTTATCACGCCCCATCGTCGTGCGGATGAAGCGCTCGTAATGGCCCAGATCGAGATCAGTCTCAGCGCCGTCCTCGGTAACAAAGACCTCGCCGTGCTGAAAAGGACTCATGGTGCCGGGATCGACGTTGATGTAGGGATCGAGTTTGATCATCGTGACCTTGAGGCCGCGCGCTTCGAGCAGGGCACCCAGGGAGGCAGAGGCAATACCTTTGCCCAGGGACGACACGACGCCGCCCGTAATGAAGACGCATTTAACCATGGGCCGGAGGGCTCAACGGGGGTTGCAACGGACGGGAGTAAACGGTATCAGAAGCCCCTTCCGCACTCAATCGGAAAACCTTTGCGCGTCGAGACACCCGTTACCCTGAATCAGGGTCGAGAATATGTTTGCTTTAAATTTCAGCTCCTTACAGACAAACCACGCGTTTCCTCGCTAGTGGGTATCGATGCGATCGTCTATAGTCCGGGTTGCTCGGATGAATTGAGGCCCGAGCCCGTGCCGACTGCTCTCTGGGTCAAAGACGGGAACTGTCGTCGCTAGTGGAAGTACAGCAAGACGTTAAGAAACACGCACTTTAATCAAGGAGTTATCTAAATGCGGAAGTTTGCAAAAGCATTTGGCACTGCGGTTATCGCAGGCGCGGCTGCACTCACGATGTCCTCGGCGAGCGCCTGGTGGGGTGGACCGGGATACGGCGGTGGACCCTGGGGTGGCGGCGGTCCCTGGGGTGGTGGACCCTGGGGCGGCTCGGGATGGGACAACACCTACAATCGTGGATCCGGCTACGGCAACACCTCGGGCTGGGGTGACACCTACGGCTACGGCGATGCGGCGGGCGCCGGCGATTTCAGTATGAACATGAGCGGCCGCGGCAACACCAATATGCGCGGCTATGGCTCCGGGTATGGCTACGGCGACGGCTACGGCCGCGGCTATAACTACAGTTCGCCCTACTATGGCGGCTACGGCGGTCCTTGGGGTGGCTATCCGGGGGGCGGCTACGGCCCCGGATATATGTCGCCGCCAGCGGCGCCCGAGGCCCCCCCTGCCGAATAAAGCGGGGACTTTCGATAGCAAAAAAACCGCCCTTTCGGGGGCGGTTTTTTTTGAGTTTCAGACAGTTGTTGATCGAGATCAAAAAAATTCGCACAATCTACGTCCACGCAGTTCGAGGCAAGCACGTTGGCCAACAAAAACGTCATTTCACTCGACAAAATTAAAGTCGCCTGCCGAGACTGCAGTCTCTCCACGCTCTGTCTGCCGATGGGACTGCGTCCCGAAGACGTCGATCGCCTGGATGCCATCGTCAAGCGCAGCCGGCCACTGCAGCGCGGCGACCATCTGTTCCGCACTGGCGAGCACTTCCGCAACCTGTACGTGGTGAAGACCGGGGCGGTAAAGACCTTCACGCAGACCAATGACGGGGACGAACAGGTCGTCGGCTTCCACCTGCCCGGCGAAGTCCTGGGCCTGGACGCCATTCAGGACGGCAGCCACGGCTGCAACGCCCGCGCGCTCGAGACCACCGCGATCTGCGAACTGCCGTTCGACCGACTTGCAGACCTGTCCGCCAATATCCCCAGCCTGCAGCACCAGATGTTCCGGCTGCTCAGCAGAGAGATCGGCCACGAGGCCGAGATGATGACCCTACTGGGCCGCGGCACCGCCGAGGAGCGGGTCGCGTCCTTTCTCCTCAGCCTGTCCGAACGCTTCAGGCGGCGTGGATTCTCTGCGACCGACTTCTTCCTCAGCATGTCGCGCCAGGAGATAGGCAGCTACCTCGGCCTCGCGCTGGAGACCGTCAGCCGCCTGTTCACACGCTTTCAGGATGAAGGCATTCTCAAGGTCGACCGCAAGCACGTGCAGATCCTGGACATCGACCGTTTGCGGGCCATGGTGGCCCACCAGCCGCACTGCGAGCCCCATCAGGCACACCCCTCGAGTTGATCTGGCTCAACTCAAAAGCGACAAAAATAGTTTCAGCGTATTAGCAAAACCTCAATTTGACATAGGTCAAAGCACCACGATCTAACTCCTCTAGTCTCCGCAGCTAGGTTGTCCCTCAGCCCATGTGGGATGCGACCGCAAACCTCTCTTTGACCTTCGGAGACGCTTCATGGAGTCACAGACCACTTACAACTATAAGGTCGTGCGTCAGTTTTCGATTATGACTGTCGTTTGGGGCATCGTCGGCATGCTCGTCGGCGTCGTCATCGCAGCCCAGCTGGCCTTCCCCGATCTGGTGATTTGGGACGGTATACCCTGGTTGAGTTACGGCCGCCTGCGCCCGCTACACACCAACGCGGTGATCTTCGCGTTCGGTGGATCCGCATTGTTCGCCACCTCGTATTACGTGGTGCAGAGGACCTGCCAGGCGCGATTGTTCGCCGGCCCGCTGGCCGCGTTCACCTTCTGGGGCTGGAACGTCGTCATCCTGCTTGCCGCCATCACGCTGCCCCTGGGCATTACCAGCGGAAAAGAGTATGCCGAACTCGAGTGGCCGATCGATCTCCTGATCGCGGTCGTATGGGTCGTCTATGCGATCGTGTTCTTCGGCACCATCATGAAGCGCAAGGTCAAGCACATCTACGTCGCCAACTGGTTCTTCGGTGCGTTCATTCTGACCGTCGCCGTGCTGCATATCGTCAACAGCGCGTTTATCCCGGTGACGCTCACCAAGGGTTACAGCTTCTATCCGGGGGCCATCGACGCCATGGTGCAGTGGTGGTACGGACACAATGCGGTCGGATTCTTCCTCACCACCGCCTTCCTCGGCATGATGTATTACTTCATCCCCAAGCAGGCCGGGCGTCCGGTCTATTCCTACCGCCTGTCGGTCGTGCACTTCTGGGCGCTTATCTCGACCTACATGTGGGCGGGCCCACACCACCTTCACTACACCGCGCTGCCTGACTGGGCACAGTCGATGGGCATGGTGTTCTCGTTGATCCTGTTGGCACCGTCCTGGGGCGGGATGATCAATGGCATCATGACCCTGTCCGGCGCCTGGCATAAATTGCGTACCGACCCGATCCTGAAGTTCCTGATCGTGTCGCTGTCGTTCTACGGCATGTCGACCTTCGAAGGCCCGATGATGTCGATCAAGACCGTGAACGCCCTGTCGCACTACACCGACTGGACGGTCGGCCACGTGCACTCCGGCGCGCTCGGCTGGGTCGCCATGGTCTCGATCGGTTCGCTGTACTACTTGATCCCGCGGTTGTTCGGAAAGATCGAGATGTACAGCACAAAGCTGGTCGAGGTCCACTTTTGGACCGCCACCATCGGCGTCGTGCTGTATATCGCGGCGATGTGGATCGCCGGGGTCATGCAGGGCCTGATGTGGCGTGCGGTCAATGCGGATGGAACGCTGACCTACTCGTTCATCGAGTCGGTGGAGCGTACCTATCCTTTCTACTACGTACGACTACTCGGCGGCGCACTGTTCCTGGTCGGTATGTTTTTCATGGCATACAACGTCTGGAAGACGGCTGCACAAGGCAACGTCAGCGACGCTGACGACATCATCGCCGCGCCAGCCGCCCACTGATCGAGAGGAGTACCGACAATGTCACATGAAGTCGTTGAAAAGAACATCGGCCTGCTGGCGATCCTGGTCATTCTCGTGATCAGTGTCGGTGGCCTGGTCGAGATCGTTCCCTTGTTCTTCCTCACCGAGACCACGGCGCCTGCACCGGGCGTGAAGAAATACAGCGCGCTGCGGCTGGAAGGCAGGGACGTCTATATCCGCGAGGGTTGCTACAACTGTCACTCGCAGATGATCCGCCCGTTCCGCGCTGAGACCGAGCGCTATGGTCACTACTCGGTCGCCGGCGAATCGGTCTACGACCACCCCTTCCAATGGGGCTCCAAGCGGACGGGGCCCGATCTGGCCCGCGTCGGCGCGCGCTACAGCGATGACTGGCACTACGTGCACCTGAACAACCCGCGCGATGTGGTGCCGGAATCCAATATGCCGGCCTACCCCTGGCTGACTGACGCGACCCTGAGCGGCGATGACACCGGCGCCAAGATGAGGGCCCTGAACATCGCCGTCGGCGCGACCTGCCCC
>JASFJQ010000126.1:0-6540 GCA_050121305.1 Chromatiaceae bacterium | reverse complement strand
CCGACCTGGCGCAGCGCTCCCTCGGGACCTTCGCCATACTCAGTCAGATCGACCTGGCGCGTCGCCGCGGACTACCCTACCTGTATCTCGGCTATTGGGTACGCGACAGCCGCAAGATGGCCTACAAGACCGAGTTCCGGCCCATTGAGCTCTGCTATGGCGGCCGCTGGCGCCGGGTCGGCCTGGACGATCCCCTACCCTACTGAACGTTTCCTGCGCGCAGGGGCCTTTGCTATACTTCGCCGCCTCTAAAACAGCGCGCTGGCAGCGCTGCGGTAATCTGGACGGATTGAATGGCGAAAGAAGACGTAATCGAAATGGAGGGTACCGTGGTCGACACGTTGCCCAACACGATGTTTCGAGTGGAGCTAGAGAACGGTCACGTGGTGACCGCGCATATCTCCGGCAAGATGCGCAAGCACTACATCCGCATACTGACCGGCGACAAGGTAAAAGTCGAACTCACACCCTACGATCTGAGCAAGGGACGCATCGTCTACCGCGAGCGCTGACATCGCCTGACATCCGCGGTCGGGCCAAAGAACGACCCTTCAACGAGCCAACATCAGTGCACGACGGCCTCTTCGTACTCGAACTCGAGTTCGCCGTCGGATAGCTCCACCCGTACCCTGCCGCCCTGCGAGAGTCGACCGAACAAGAGTTCTTCGGCCATCGGCTTCTTGATCCTATCCTGGATCAGACGCGCCATCGGACGAGCACCCATCTGTGGGTCGTAACCGCGGTCCGCCAACCATTCGCGCACCTCGCTGGCGACCGAGATCGACACATGCTTCTCTTCGAGCTGCTGCTCGAGTTCAAACAGGAACTTGTCGACCACGTTCAGGATCGTGGCCTTGTCCAGGCCATTGAACTGGATGATTGCATCCAGGCGGTTGCGGAATTCGGGCGTGAAGAACTTGCGGATGGCCGACATTGCGTCCGTGCTGTGGTCCTGAGTCGTAAATCCGATCGATGCCCGCGCCGCCTCGCTGGCCCCCGCATTGGTGGTCATCACGACGATCACGTTGCGGAAATCGGCCTTCCGACCGTTGTTGTCCGTCAACGTGCCGTGGTCCATGACCTGCAGCAACAGATTGAAGACGTCCGGATGGGCCTTTTCGATCTCGTCCAGCAGCAGCACCGAGTGCGGATGCTTGTTGATCTCTTCGGTGAGCAGGCCGCCCTGATCAAAGCCCACATAGCCGGGCGGCGCGCCTATCAGGCGCGAGACGGTGTGTCTCTCCATGTATTCGGACATGTCGAAGCGGATCAGCTCGAGACTGAGCACCCGCGCCAGCTGGCGCGTCACCTCGGTCTTACCGACACCCGTCGGCCCGGCGAACAGGAAGCTGCCGACCGGGCGATGGTCGGTGCCCAGACCGGAGCGGTTCATGCGGATCGCCGACGACAGGGCCTCGATCGCCTCCTCCTGACCGAACACCACCATCCCCAGGTCGCGCTTGAGATTACGCAGCGCCTCGGTGTCGGTCGCCGAGACCTTGCGCGGCGGTATGCGTGCGATCTTGGCGACGACGGCCTCGATATCGGCGACCGAGACGCTCTTCTTGCGCTTCGACGCCGGCAGCAGCTGGTTGGCAGCACCGGCCTCGTCTATGACATCGATGGCCTTGTCCGGCATGTGCCGATCGTTGATGTACTTGTCGGCTAGTTCAGCCGCCGCGCGCAGCGCCTTCGTCGTGTACTTGATCTCGTGGTGGTCCTCGAAGCGCGTCTTCAGCCCCTTCAGGATGAGTACGGTCTCCTCCACCGTGGGCTCGTTGATGTCGATCTTTTGGAAGCGCCGCGCCAGCGCGCGGTCTTTTTCGAAGATGCCGCGGTATTCCTGGTAGGTCGTCGAACCGATACAGCGCAGGTCACCGGATGCCAGGACCGGCTTGATCAGATTGGAGGCGTCCATGACACCGCCGGAGGCCGCCCCGGCACCGATGATGGTGTGGATCTCGTCGATGAACAGAATGGCGTGCGGCTGACGCTTGAGATCGGCCAACACGGCCTTCAGCCGCTTCTCGAAGTCACCGCGATACTTCGTGCCAGCCACCAGGCCGCCCATGTCGAGCGCATATAGCGTCGAGCCGGCGAGCACCTCCGGCACGTCACCGTCGACGATCTTCTTCGCCAGACCCTCGGCGATGGCGGTCTTGCCGACGCCGGCCTCGCCGACAAGCAACGGGTTGTTCTTGCGGCGCCGGCACAGAATCTGGATGGTGCGATCGACCTCCATCTGACGACCGATCAGCGGATCGATCTTGCCGCGCTTGGCCTGTTCATTGAGGTTGCTCGCGTAGGTCTCGAGCGGACTCTCTTGGCGGCTTTCGCCGGTCTCGGCCTCAGCGCTGTCGGCGTCGTTGCCACGCTCATTGGCCTCGTCGCTCGGCACTTTGGAGATGCCGTGTGCAATGTAGTTGACGACGTCGAGGCGCGTGATGTTTTGGCGGTCTAGAAAGAAGACCGCTTGGGATTCCTGTTCGCTGAAGATCGCGACCAGCACATTGGCACCGGTCACCTCCTTCTTTTCCGAGGACTGGACGTGGAAGACCGCACGCTGCAGCACACGCTGAAAGCCCAAGGTCGGCTGGGTCTCCCGGGTGTCGTCATCGAGGATCAGCGGGGTCGTCTCCTCGAGGAAGCCGTCAAGGTCTTTGCGCAATGCCTCGATGTCTGCCCCACAGGCGCGCAGCACCTGGGCGGCCGCCGGATTGTCCAACAACGCGAGCAGTAGATGCTCGATCGTCATGAACTCGTGGTGCTTTTCCCGGGCGCTCTTGAATGCCTGGTTGAGGGTAAATTCCAGCTCTTTGCTCAACATGCTCTCGATTCCAGTTTACGGCTTGCGTCTCACGCTCTGATCTTCTCTCCGACCCGGGGTTCCCTCCCTCCGTCAGGCCTCCTCCAGCGTACACAGCAGGGGATGCTGGTTCGCCCGCGAATGGTCGTTCACCTGCGCCACCTTCGACTCGGCGACATCCTTCGAAAACACCCCGCATACGCCCATCCCTCGGGTGTGGACATGCAACATCACCTGGGTGGCCTTTTCACGATCCATTCCGAAAAAATGTTCCAAGACGTGAACCACGAACTCCATTGGAGTGTAGTCGTCGTTAAGTAGCAATACCTTGTACAGAGGCGGGCGCTTGAGTCTGGGCTGCGCGCGTTCGACCGCGACATCGCCTGCCCCGCCATGCTTTTCGCTATCCGTACTCATTTTTTACAGCCTACAGTCTAGTCCAACAGCCGTGCCGTGATGATGTTCCCCATCAGTTTATCAGTGGCCCCAAGTGCCTCCACCCGCTATGGACACGCGGTAATCGGCGGGGTCCGCATCTGAACCCAACACAGCACCGGTGTTGTGCATACGCGTGTCTGATGCAGGCTGAAGGGCACCACCCCGAGGCAGAAAGGTCGAAGCAGCGAAAGCAGATCACTTTAAGTTTATACTTTAAGCCATTGTTATCACATTAATTTAAGCATTTGTTTATTGCCTTGAATAATAAACTACATTAACTTTTGTTGACCATTTTTCGTGTACCGATATACTCAATTTTGGTGCAGATAAATCAATGCCTTGCTGACCTTCCTTGGTAATGAGGTCACGCAATTCAATAGCAAGCACCAAAGTGGTAGAAAATCTGTTGGAGGAGTGCCTATGGCCACCGGTATCGTCAAGTGGTTCAACAACGCCAAAGGTTACGGCTTCGTAACCCCGGACGACGGCGAGCAAGACGTCTTCGTCCATTTTTCCGCAATCGAGATGGAAGGATACAGGACCCTCAAGGAAGGCCAGCGTGTCGAGTTCGAGGTCGAGCAGGGCCCGAAGGGGCTGCACGCACAGAACCTGCATACCGCCGCAGCTGCCATGTAGGCAGTCGGATGCCGCCCAGCGGCGCGTGTGGAATGGGCCTGCCGACTGGCAGGCTTTTTTTTGTCTAGCAGACTCCTAGTCCATCTCGGCGATCATGGCGTCACCAAATTCGGAACAATTCAGCAGGGTCGCGCCGTCCATCAGGCGTTCGAAATCGTAGGTGACGGTCTTCGCGCCGATGGCCCTGCCCATGGCGCCTATGATCAGGTCAGCCGCCTCGACCCATCCCATATGGCGCAGCATCATCTCTGCCGAGAGGATCAGCGAGCCCGGATTGACCTTGTCCTGGCCGGCGTACTTGGGCGCCGTACCATGCGTCGCCTCGAACATCGCCACCGAATCGGAGAGATTCGCCCCGGGCGCAATCCCGATGCCGCCCACCTGCGCGGCCAGCGCATCGGAGACATAGTCCCCGTTCAGATTGAGCGTCGCGATGACATCGTACTCTTTGGGGCGTAGCAGGATTTGCTGAAGGAAGGCGTCGGCAATGACATCCTTGATCACGATGTCCCGGCCGCTCTTCGGATTCTTCAAGGTACACCAGGGGCCGCCGTCGAGTTCCACCGCCCCGAATTCCTCCTTGGCCAGTTCGTACCCCCACTCCTTGAAGGCCCCCTCGGTGAACTTCATGATGTTGCCCTTGTGCACCAGGGTCACTGAATCACGGCCGTTGTCGATCGCATACTGGATCGCCTTGCGCACCAGGCGCTTCGTGCCCTCGCTGGACACCGGTTTGACGCCGATCCCGGAGGTCTCGGGGAAGCGAATCTTGGTAACGCCCATGTCGTTGATCAGGAAATCAATGACCTTTTTCGCCTCCGCACTGCCCGACTGCCATTCGACACCGGCGTAGATGTCTTCCGAGTTCTCGCGGAAGATCACCATGTCGGTATGCTCCGGATGCAGCAACGGGCTCGGCGTGCCTTCGAAATAGCGCACCGGTCGCAGACAGACGTACAGGTCCAGCTCCTGACGCAGGGTCACGTTCAATGATCGAATCCCTCCGCCGACCGGCGTGGTCAGCGGCCCCTTGATCGAGACCACATAGTCCTTCACCGCCGTCAGCGTCTCCTCCGGAAGCCAGACACCCTCGCCATAGAGACGCGTGGATTTTTCACCGGCATAGATTTCCATCCAGGCGATCTTACGCTGCCCGCCGTAGGCCTTCGTTACCGCGGCGTCGACCACTTTTTTCATCACCGGGCTGATATCGACCCCAATACCATCGCCCTCGATGAACGGGATGATTGGATGATGCGGGACGTTCAGTGAGTAGTCCGCGTTGACCGTTATTTTTTCACCGTCCGCCGGTACCTGGATTTTGTCGAATGCCATGGTTCGAAACCGTCCGCTGTGGGTCTGTGGAAAGCCCGCATTCTAGCACTGGCCGCGGGCGGGCTACACTGGCTCGGTCCCCGACGCCACGGAAGTTGCTAGACTGCCGGCATGCGTTGGGCCCCTTTTGTGACTGTTGCCGCCGTGATCCGCGAGCAGGATCGCTACCTGCTAGTGGAAGAAAGACCCGACGGTTATCCCGTCATCAACCAGCCGGCAGGCCATCTGGAGTTCGGCGAGAGCCTGCTGGATGCGGTGCAGCGCGAGGTGCGGGAGGAGACGGCGCGCCGATTCACGCCCAATGGGCTGGTCGGCGTCTACCAGTGGACGGTGCCGGACACCGCGCGCAGTTTCCTGCGTTTCTGCTTCTGCGGCAGCGTCAGTGCGCCGTTGCCGGGCGCGGCGCTGGACCCGGACATCCATGCGACCCACTGGTTGTCCGTCGAAGAGATCACAAGCGGTGCACTGCCGACCCGCAGCCCACTGGTCCTGCGGTGTATCCACGACACCTTGCGGGGACCGCCCTTGGGGCTGGATGCCCTGCACGCCCTATCGTGAAGCCCCGAACCTCGTGATGATCTGTTGTCTCCTTGGTGATCCCTGTCACCTGCGTGCGCCGGTCGCGCTGGCGGCCTCGGCACAAGCCGCGGGCGGGCGTTCGTGAGCGCGGACAAGGTGATCGTCGGTCTGTCCGGCGGGGTGGATTCCTCGGTCGCCGCGCTGCGGCTGCTCCAGCAGGGCTGGGCGGTGGAAGGGCTGTTCATGAAGAACTGGGAGGAGGATGACAGCGAGGATCATTGCAGCGCGGCAAAGGACCTGGCCGACGCGCAGGCCATCGCTGGCCTGCTCGGGATCCCGTTGCACACGGTCAATTTTGCCACGGAGTACTGGGATCGCGTCTTCGCCTACTTCCTGGATGAGTACCGCGCCGGCCGCACCCCGAATCCCGACGTGCTGTGCAATCGCGAGATCAAGTTCAAGGCCTTTCTGGACTATGCGCTGCAGCTCGGCGCCGATCGCATTGCGACGGGTCACTACGCCGGCGTTCGCTGTTCGGATTCCGGCTGCCAGTTGCTGCGCGCGCGCGACGAGCACAAGGATCAGACCTATTTTCTCTACATGCTGGGCCAGCGCGCCCTGCATCACAGCCTCTTCCCACTGCAGGACCTGGAGAAATCGCAGGTGCGCCGGCTGGCGGAGGACGCGTGTTTTCCGAACCACAAGAAGAAAGACAGCACCGGTATCTGCTTCATCGGTGAACGCCGTTTCCGGGACTTCCTGGCGCGCTATCTACCCGCGAATCCCGGTGACGTCGAGACGGACGA
>JASFJQ010000125.1:0-6545 GCA_050121305.1 Chromatiaceae bacterium | reverse complement strand
GTGGGCTCAGCCGCAGCTTCCTCGAGTTCTTTGAATATATCGGCAACATCAGCGACGGCGTGTCGATCTTCATTCAGCCCCATGAGATCGTCGACCGGCCCGGTGCGACCGACTTGAATGTGACGCGTGGCGAGATTGCCTTTCGCGATGTGTCTTTCACTTACCAGGAGGGCCTGCAGGTGTTCGATCACCTGACGGTGACCATCGAACCAGGCCAGCAGGTCGGCCTGGTCGGCTTTTCCGGTTCGGGCAAATCGACGTTCGTCAATCTGATTCTGCGGCTGTTCGAGCCGCAGAGCGGCGTAATTGCGATCGATGACCAGGATATCCTCGCCGTCACCCAGGACAGCCTGCGTGAGCATGTCTCCATGATCCCCCAGGATCCGATGCTGTTCCATCGCTCGCTGATGGAAAACATCCGTTACGGCCGGCTCGATGCCAGCGACGATGACGTTATCGACGCGGCGAAGAAGGCGCATGCGCATGAGTTCATTCTGCAGACCGAAAAGGGCTATGCATCGCTGGTCGGTGAGCGCGGGGTCAAGCTCTCTGGTGGACAACGCCAACGTATCGCGATCGCGCGTGCCATCTTGAAGGATGCACCG
This sequence comes from Chromatiaceae bacterium, assembly GCA_050121305.1. Classification (GTDB taxonomy): domain Bacteria; phylum Pseudomonadota; class Gammaproteobacteria; order Chromatiales; family Chromatiaceae; genus Thiosocius. The sequence continues at coordinate 5,940 of JASFJQ010000125.1, read as the reverse complement.
ATCTTGATCCTGGACGAGGCGACCTCGGCGCTGGATTCGGTGACCGAGAAAAAGATCCAGCAGGGCCTGGATTACCTGACGCAGGGCAAGACCGTCGTCGTGGTCGCACACCGGCTGTCAACGATCTCGCACCTGGACCGCATCCTGGTCTTCGATGAAGGCAAGATCATCGAGGATGGCAGTCATCATGATCTGCTGCAACGCAATGGGCATTACGCGCACCTATGGAATATGCAGGCCGGCGGCTTTCTGCCGGAGACAGAGGACAGAGGGGTCGGAGGTACATGAGGACCGTTCGCATATACCTCCGACCCCCTCTCAGTAGGGTTCCGGGATGGTACCGAACTGCTCGATCACGGCCTCGTCGTCGTAACTGCCCTTGGTGCTGCGTTTGCCCAACTTGACTTTTTCCCTCGGCAGGTCCTCGTAGGGGATCTGACTCAGCAGATGCGAGATGCAGTTCAATCGCGCGCGTTTCTTGCTGTCTGCGCGGACGATATTCCAAGGCGCATAATCGGTACTGGTGTACTTGAGCATATCGTCTCGGGCCCTGGAGTAGTCGTACCAGCGATCAAATGACTCGATGTCCATCGGGCTCAGTTTCCAGACCTTCCGTGGATCTTCTATGCGGGCCCTGAAACGCCGTTCCTGTTCCTCCATGCCGACATCGAACCAGTATTTGATGAGCATGATACCGGCATCGACGACGGCACGTTCGAAGATGGGCGCATACCGCAGAAATCTTTCATATTGATCCTTGGTGCAGAATTTCATGACGCGTTCAACGCCTGCACGGTTGTACCAACTGCGGTCGAAGATCACGATCTCGCCCCCTGCAGGAAAATGCTGGATGTAGCGCTGAAAATAGAGCTGAGTCTTCTCCCGCTCGGACGGCGCCGGCAGCGCGATCACACGAAAGACACGCGGGCTCACCCGCTCGGTAATCCGCTTGATGACGCCACCCTTGCCGGCGGCATCACGTCCCTCGAATACGACAATGGCCCTGGCGCCCTTTGCCTGGACCCAGCGCTGGAGCTTGACCAGCTCGGCGTGCAGCTTGAAGAGCTCCGCCTCGTACTCTTTCGTGGTGAGCGTCTTTTTTGATCCGGTTTCCTCCTTCATCTCCACCGCTTTGGCTTCGGCCTTGTTCTTACCGCTCTTGGACTTCTTCTTTGACACGTGATGATCCTCCTACGGCTGGGCTTTCTTGGCGTTTTCCACCGCCTTGTCTGTGATCTCTTTATAGAGGTGGAGTATCTTGGATGCGAGTTCATTCCATTCCGGGTGGCGCTCGAGCAGGCCTTTAATCTCCTGTGAGTCCTGAGAGACCTCTTCGAGAAAGCGGATATCAAAATCGTTGAGCGTTTCACCACGATCGACTTTTTCTTTCAGAGACATTGCCATGGGCAGGCGGATCTTTTCCATTCGCGCTGCCAGCACCTGGATGAGTCCCGCATCTTTTGAATCGTCTGTCATCGATGTCTCCGCTGACGAAGTGCATGTTGACGGAGAAGGATAACCGCGGGCGACGCTGCCCGCCAGTCGAGGCCGCGGCTCGATCCCCGGCATGCCGGTCGATCTCTACATAAAGACCGGCGAGCGCACACTGCTCGACTACCTCACCCGGCCACTCCAGGACCTATTCGCCCGGGCTCTCAACGAGGCCTGAGTCAACCTGACAGGGGTCCACGGACACCCATTGGGCAGGGCGACAGGGGCGTTCATGCTTCTCATCGATTAAACTTCCACTGCGCAATACGGATTCTAAAGTCATGTCCCTGGTCTTCCGAGAGCATCCACTGCGTCGCACCGTGGCGGCCGAGCTCCACGCCCGCATCTACGAGCCGCTGCGCGCGCCGGAACGGGTCTCGCATATCGCCGTGATGTGCAGCGAGTCGGACCGCCGCCGCAATGTCGATCATCTCAAACGGCTGCTGGCGCACTACGCGCTTGCGGTCCCAGAGACGTTCGACCAGCACTATGCCGCTGACCTGGGTTCCCTGCGACTGCGCTGGGAGCGTCATACCGAGTTCGTCACCTATACCTTCAGCGAGCAGGGTGCATTCACGGATCCGTTCGCGGAGCCGGTGCTCAATCGGATCCCCGAGGACTGGCTGCGCGAGTTGCCCGGCGATGTGATCGCCGCCGTCTCGATGGCCATTGAGGCCTGCGAAATGCCCGAACGCGATAACCAGGCCCTGGTCGCGCTGTTCGATGGCAATCCTGTCATCGGATCGGCGGTGGTTGGCGGGGCGGCACGCGCCTGGTCGGACCTCCGGATCCATACGGATGGATTCTTTCGCATCATGGTCAGGGACTGCAGCATGTCGGAAAATCAGGCCGGACGACTCGCCAAGCGGCTCATGGATATCAACTGCTATCGAGCCCTGGCCCTGCTCGGGCTACCGCTCGCGCGCGAGGTGTCACCCGCACTCAGCGATGCGGATCGTCGACTGGCGCTGGTGGCATCGCGCATGACCACCCAGGGCCCGGTATCAGACCCCGGCTTCGAGAGCGAGCTGCTGGCCGAGCTGACCGGGCTGGCCACGGAGATCGAGGCGATCGCCGCGCGCACGACCTACCGCTTCGACGCCTCGCGTGCCTACTACGGGATCGTCCGGCAGCGGCTCGATCAACTGCGTCAGCAACGCATCGAGGGACTGCAGACCTTTGGCGAGTTTCTCGAGAGTCGGCTGGCGCCCGCCATAGCTACCTGCGAGTCAATCCAACACAGGCAGTCAGATCTGGCCGAGCGCGCTGCGAGACTGACCAGTCTATTGCGTGCCCGGGTAGAGGTCTCCCTGCAGGAGCAAAACCGCCATCTGTTGGAGTCCATGGATCGCCGCGCCCAGCTTCAGCTTCGTCTCCAGGAAACGGTCGAAGGTCTGTCTGTGGTGGCGATTGGCTATTACGGGGTAGGGCTCGTCGGTTATGCGCTCAAGGGTATTGAAAAGGGCGGCCTCCCGATCGATGCGACACTCGGGATGGCCATCGCTTTGCCCTTGGTGATCGGCTTTGCCTGGATCGGACTCAGGCGGATCAAGAAACGCGTGACTGGTTCTACCTGATAGCTTCCCGCCTGTTCAGCATCCGTTCAGTGAGTGCTGCCTATTCTGAAGGTGAACAAAGGGGAAAGAAGGATCTCCCCCTTTTACACAGCCAAAACAGGAGGCAGTCAATGAACCGCAGATCAATCACAACGATAATCGGAATTACGCTACTGACCCTGTCCGGCGCAGCGGTGTCTCGGCCCGGCTTCATCGAACAGGCCAGGGTCATCGAGGCCGAGCCGGTGTATGAGACCGTCACAGTGTCGTACCCGGTAACCGAGTGCCGGACGGAACGTGTCATACGCGACAGCCCTAGGCGCGGTAGCTATGTCGCACCGATCGCCGGCGGCATTATCGGCGGCGTGCTTGGCCACGAGCTGGGCAGAAAGCGACGCGGGGATACCGCGCTGACTGTCGCCGGCACGCTGCTGGGTGCCACGATTGGACACGGCTTGCACAGCTCGCATGCCCGGCACCGGCCGACGGTCGAACACGTCAGGCATTGCGAGACCGTTGATCGGTACGAAGAGGAGCAGGAACTAACCGGGTATCGGGTGAAGTATCGTTACGACGGTCGCATCTTTTACACGCACACCACGGATCACCCCGGCAAGTACATCCCGGTTCGCGTCAAGGTATCCGCGGCCGGGGGGCTTTGATGCGCTCCTGGATGTCCTCGGCACCATAGTGCACACCGCCCCTTTCGCAGTAACACCTGTGAAAGGGGGGTGGCTTACGGCGTGAAAGACCGTCATCTCCGCACGGGCGACAGGCTGACATTCACCTGCAGCTGTTCACCGGGATCATAGGGTAATACCGTCGTCTCGGTCTCGCCGCCATAAAGATAGGTCACCCGGTAGCCGGTGAGATATTCACGCGGATGCTGCTCGGTCACGATGCTGCAGCGCTGCTGTTGCCGCCACAATCGGATCTGGCGGCGGATATCCTCACCGATGGTCGGCGCGACGTCACCGAACGCGCGCACCCCGGCCTCCGGTTCCGTACATACCTCGCGAGACACCGGCTCGTAGCGCGTTTCATAGACCGGTGTCACATCGAGGACCGGCGCAAGGGCCTGGTATTGTTCCGCGCCTGCAAGGCCAGCCAGCGACCAGGCAAGGCACACAACGCACGTGCGGGCTGGACTCATCGATCTCACCCGGTTCATCAAAACCCCAGCCGCGCGAGCAGCTTCCGCCCCCGGCTGAGTTCGGCCTCATCGGCATACAGCACCACCACGTCGAAGCCGCCGTCTGGCTGGCGAAACCAGTCCAGGCGCAGATCGCCGAATCCGGTCTGGAGCCGGTCGACAAAGGCGGCCGCGCGGTAGGGTCGGGAAAAATGGATGATGAACAGACGGCCTTGCCCGGCATAGCGCTGGCGGGCCGCCGCGGCGGGTGCCTTACCGCTGCCATTCAGGACGTAATCGAGATGGCGCATGATATAGGCGCTATACCAGACCGCCCCGTCAGGCAGGCGCCCGCCGCTAACCGGGATCCGGGCGGGCCCGTAATTGTAGGCGGCCAGTGTGCGGTGCAGATTCCCGCGATAGCGCTGCTGCAGTTCCTTGAGGTAACGCGCACCTGCATCGACGTTCGTGCAGGGGTCGAGCACCTCGGACATCCGATCCAGCCCCAGGTGACGAGCCGTTGTCGGCCAGAGTATCTGCATCAGCCCGATGGCGTTCGCCTTGGAGCGGGCATCCGGGTTGAAATCACTCTCACCGCGCGCCACGGCCAGCAGCAGGGTCTCCGGCAGACCGTGCGCGGCGGCCGCGCGGGTGAAGCAATGCGGATACGGAAAATCCAACGCAGGCCGGGTCTGGGGTGCCTTGCTCGCATACTGCTGCCAACGCATCTCCAGCGCTTTGCTATCGCTCGGCGGATCCGTCTTTGCCGCGGCCGCCGAGGTGCAGAGCATGGCGACACAGGCCGCCGGCAGCCATCCCCATCGCATAATCACGGCTCCAGCTCCAGACCGGTCACTGCCTCGATCTGCCGGATCAGGGTCTCCCGCTGTTCTTCGTCCCGGTAGCTGAAGACCACTTGGTAGTCGCCCGCTGCCCCGTTGATCACCTCGATCGGCACATCGGTTGCGCGTGTCAGGCGCCGGGCAAAGCCGGCCGCGGCCCACTGGCTGCGAAAGGGCGTCCAGACCGGGTAGCGGGGCAGCGGCGCGCTGTCATGCGCTGCGCCCGTATCGCCGCTAATCGGGGCCGGATCCAGAGCCAGCGGGTCGACGACCTGCGGGGCGTTGGTGTCTGCGAAACCGCGCCCATCCCCCAGACCGCTACCCGGATCAGGCGCGGCGGCCACAGCGGCGATGGTGGCCGGTGCCACGACGCCGTCATCGTCATGCGCCTCCCCCACGCTGGGTGAAGCCGGTGGTCTGTCGGTGCCGGGCTGGATGGGCGTTTCCGCGTCGGCTGCGGACTCTATCGGATGCGGTTGATAGCCTGACTTCAGGACCAACAGAAAGAACGCCAGCATCAGCAATGAACCCAGTGTGATCCCCGCGGTGCGCATCATGGCAATCGCCTCGCAGTCCAGACCGCGCTCTCGGGGTGTGCCGCGATCACCCGGTCGAGCCTGTCCAGCCAATGATCCCGACCGGCCGCATCCGCCATTCGATCTCCGACGTCGCTGCAGGCATCGGGTAAGGCCTGCATCAAACGATCCATTTCCCGCTGCGGCCCAGTTCCGTTGACGGCGATGGCATAGACCGTCGGCCAGTCAGCCGATGTGAAACGGTATTCAGGAAAGCGGTAGCGCAGTCTGCCGGGGTATGTCTGCAGGCTATCCCTGAGGACGCAGTCACCGGACAACCTGCTGATGCCGTCCCGGATACCGTGCACAATGACGAATAGCCGGTCGGCACGCTCGACATCCAT
>JASFJQ010000124.1:0-6552 GCA_050121305.1 Chromatiaceae bacterium | reverse complement strand
AATCTTCCTCGGTTTCAGGTGGAAGATGTTCCTGGCTCTGACCCTCGCTTTCCTCGTCTTCAACGGCAGTTCAGCTTTCCTCGTATACCGCAAGACGGCGGGTCTTCTGGAGACCCAGCTGTCGAACCGCCGGCTCAGGCAGGTGCGCGACCTGAATCTGGTCCTGTCTGACAGCTTTGCCAGATTGGGAGACTTCGCCGCTGTGTTGTCCCAGCTTATGATGCCGAAGCGCGAGACGGATGCCTATACTCCACGACATTTGCTGTCGCTGCAGGGCCAGACCCTCGGCACAGGCTGGGATATAGACGGAGTCTACTATTTCGCCGCTGACGATTTCCGAACGGCCGTCGCCACTTTGCCTGCGCAGCGCGCAGCGCCCGAGATCCAGACGCTGCTGGAGCAGCGGCGTGGCAGTCTGGGTACGCACGCAAGGCTGGTCTGTGATGATGACTGCTCGCAGATCGTCGTCTCGCCGGTCTTTCACCGAAGAGGGCTGGCCGGCTTCTCTCACCGGTTACCTACTGCGCGGCCCGATACGGTCGCTGTAACGGGGCATACCCGTTGCGGCCAGCTCGACGCAGTGTCCGATACGCCTTCACCGCCCTCCACTGCGTGCGCCCCCCCACAGCACCATTTCGAGCCGCTCGCGACGGAAGATGCTGAGATAAGCGGGCTCGCCGGCCTACTGGTCGTCGAGCGCACGATCGCTGCGAGTCAGAAGAGGTTTTCGCGGCTTTCCGGCGCTGATTTCATCGTGCTCGATCCACAGGACACGAGCCGCCATGCCGGCGTGCGCCGCGGAGTGCTATCCGGGATGGCAGGTATCGCGTCGCCCCGGGCCGCAGTGGTGGCACGCATGCTGCGAACACCGAAGGCGGCAACGATGTTGAGTGGATCGTCAGAGTCGCCGCAACGGTTTCGCGACGCCGACGAATGGTATGAGGTATATCGGGCGCCGGTCCCAGGCCGGCAATCCGGTTTCGATGCCGTAATCATCGATCGCGTGACAGAACAAGTCATTGCAATCGAGAAATCCGCGCGCGACAGCTTGCTCATAGGGACCGTCGGTGCGCTGCTCTACGGACTCATCGTGCTGGTGCTGCTATGGCGACCGACGCAGCGGATCCGTGATGCCATGCGGCTTCTATCCGCGTTGGCGGACAGTTCGCTTCCGCAGCGACACCGTGAATTGGCCCAGCTGAACAAAGCCCCACTTCTGCCCGACGAAATCGATGGCGTTTTGAGCGCCATGGTCGAGCTCTCTCGACAGATCCACAGCTTGGAGCGCGCGTGCACTGCCGCGCAGCTGGACTTGCGTGACAGCGAGAAGATTCTTCAGCTTACGCGTTCAGTAGCCAGGGTGGCGAGCTGCGCCGGGGTCCCCGGCGCCGGAATATTCCGAGTGACCGAAGGTGCGGCGCGTATTCACGAGGCCCTTGAGCCGGTGGGGACATGGGCCGAGTTTCAGCGTCTGGTACATCCTGAAGATCGCAGTCAAGTCCAATCTGCCTGGCGACGATCCAGCGCGCTGCGCACGATGGATATCGAGTTTCGCTTGTTGATCGATGAAAAGGTCATTTATCTGCATGCGATGGCCGCGTTCGCAGACTCGAAATCATCTCATGGGCCTCGCGCCGCAGTCATCCTGCAGGACGTAACGGATCTGCGTGTCGCGGAACGGATTTGCAGTACCTATCAGGAACGGCTAGAGACTGCGGTGCTCGAGCGAATGACACAGCTGGATTCCGCACGCACGGCGGCGTTGAAATCGGCCCAGACGAAAAGCGATTTTCTGGCCAATATGAGCCATGAAATTCGTACCCCCTTGAATGCGGTCTTGGGTCTGTCGCAGATCGGTGTGCAGCAGGGCAACGACCAAGAGACCGCGGCGATTTTTCATCAGATTAACGATGCTGGAGGGCTTCTGCTAAGGATTGTCGATGAGATACTGGAATTCTCGAAGTTAGAGGCGGGCAAGTTGACCATTGAGGCACGTCCATTCGAACTCAGAAAGATCCTATCCCGGTGCATGCAGATGCTGCAGCAGTCGGGCGACGCAAAATCTCTGCAGATGACACTTGGAGTTGCTTGCGATGTCCCCGAGTGGGTGATCGGCGACGCCCATCGGCTGCAACAGATCCTTCTCAACCTCCTGAGCAATGCTGTCAAATTTACTGAACGCGGCGCGGTGCAACTGAAGGTCTCTACAGAGGCTGCGGTGCTCTGTTTCAGGGTGATCGACAGTGGCTTCGGAATGTCGATTGAACAGATCGATCGCTTGTTCACGCCATATCAGCAAGGCCTGCACAAGGGACCCAAGGCCAGTCAAGGGACGGGTCTCGGGCTCAGTATCAGTAAGAGATTGGCCAAGCTGATGGACGGCGACATCACGGTGCACAGTAGACCCGGCGATGGCAGTCAGTTCATTCTGCGGCTGCCGTTGCGGGCGGGCAGTGCGCCGGACAGGGGAAAAATCCGTCCGGCCCAAGTGCTTCCGCTCGAGACCCAGCAACCGCTGGCGGGCGTTCGGATTCTGGTTGTCGACGACGTGGAGGTAAACCGCCTGATACTGGAGAAGCTACTGCGTGCTCAAGGAGCATCGGTAACGACGGTGGGCGCAGGCGGTGAGGCGGTCAGTCTGTTATCGGACAGTCGAGGCAGCCGATTCGACCTTGTGTTCATGGATGTAGAAATGCCTGGGCTGAGCGGCCGCCAGGCGACTGTCGAGATGCGTGAACGCGGGCTCGCTATACCGATTATCGGCGTCACCGCCCATGTGTCGGCAGAGGCCCGGGAGGCGTCAATCGCCGCCGGGATGACCGATCAACTGGTCAAGCCCGTGATGACCGAGGCGCTGGTCGACAAGGTCCTACGCCACGCGCGCGAGCGAATAGCCGTGCGGTCCGTTGATTCGGCCGCTGATCCGGCCAGCGCTCAGAAAACGCTGTGACCGTCGAATACTGGACCGTCGACACAAACGCGTTTCATTGCCGGGCCCTGCGGTGTTCTAACCTCAACGACGCAACCCGCACAACCGCCGACTGCACAGGCCATGAACTCCTCGAGCGAGACCTGCACCGGCAACTCATAGTCGCGGGCAAGGCTGACGACGGCCTGCAGCATCGGGTGGGGACCACAGGCGTAGATGCCGACCTCCCCAAGTTGTTGTTCACTCAGGTTGTCGAGCCAGTGCCGAGCGAGATCTGTCACATAGCCCTTATGACAGCCCGCGTAGCCCTGCAGACTCGCCAGACGGCTCGCAATGCCCCAGTCCTCCATCAACGGCATTGCGGCGATGACGCCTTCCGGGATGCCTTCGAGCAGGAATTGTGAGGGTCGCGGGGCGAACGGGAAGGGTACCTCGGAACCGAGGATGACCAAGGGTTTTCGCTCGCCGCGGCGCAGCGATTGGGCAATGAATATCATTGGTGGCATGCCGACCCCGCCGCCAATGAGCAAGGGCCGCTGGTGCGCGATGGTGAACGGGATGCCGATCGGGCCCATGACGCTGAGGCACTCGCCTGGTTTGCGCCTCGCAAGCAGCCTGGTGCCGTCGCCCACCACTTTGTACAGAAACTCCAGCCAGCCTGCATCCGCTGCGGTCCGCATGATCGAGATCGGCCGGCGCATAGGACGCTGGGGGTCCACGGTGATATGCGCAAACTGGCCGGCCCGTGCACGGGCCGCGCAGCCGGGTGCATTCACGCGCAGGATGTATTGGTCGCCAGCCATGGCCTCGTGGCTGAGGATCTCGGCGTCTTCGACCAGAATGGTATTGCGATGCGGTCTTTCCATCATTCGCTATCGTCGGCGCGGTAGACGATGCGCCCGTTGAACAGGCTGTAAGTGATATATCCAGGAAAGTCCCAGCCTGAGAATGGTGTGTTGCGGCCCTCACTGCGCATGGTACCGGTATCCAGCGTCCAGCGTCGCTCTGGATCGAACACACACACATCGGCCGGCGAGCCCACGCTCAATCGGCCGTAGGGAAGATCCAGGATATCCGCCGGGCCGCTGGTAACCCGGGCAATCGCCGTAGGCAGATCGAGCACCTTTTCCTCAACCAACCGCAAGGTCAGACCAAGCAGCGTCTCGAGGCCAGAGATGCCGGGCTCGGTCTCGGGGAAGGGGCGCTGCTTGGCGTCGGGTTCGTGTGGTTGATGATCGGAACAGATCGCTGCAATGGTGCCGTCGGCCACCGCGCGCCGTAGTGCCGCCTGGTCTCCAAGGGTGCGAAACGGAGGCGACACATGGCACTCGGCCACGAAGCCATCGACATCCATCTCGGTCAGGTGCAACTGGTGGGCCGCGACATCGGCAGTGACCGCGAGACCGACGGCCTGGGCCTCGCCGATCATACGGGCCGCAGTCTGCGTGGACAGATTGCGGAAATGCACCTTGGCCTTGGTGTGCTCGGCGAGCGCGAGATCGCGCGCAACGGCGACGCTCTCCGCCGCCGAGGGTATGCTCGGCAGTCCAAGACGGGCTGCAACCGCGCCCTCATGGGCACAGCCTCCGGCCCTCAGGTGCCGGTCTTCGGAGCGCAGAAAGACGGTGAGCCCAAACGTGGTGGCGTACTCAAGCGCGCGCCGCTCGACCAGTGTCGAGGCCAACGGGTGATGGCCATTGCTGACCGCAACGCAGCCGGCCTGCTTGAGGGCAGCCATCTCGGACAGTTGCTCACCCTTCAAACCCCGGGTCAGCGCGCCGGTCGCCAGGATTCTGGCCTGGCCGAGCTTGCGCGCCATTCGGTGCACGAGTTCGACGACCGCGGAATTGTCGATCACGGGATTGGTGTCGGGGGTGCACAACAGCGTGGTGATGCCGCCGCGCGCGGCAGCTGCGGTCTCGCTGGCCAGCGTCGCTTTGTGTTCATAGCCCGGCTCCCGCAGGCTCGCCGCGAGGTCGACCAGTCCGGGGCAGACCACGCAATCCCGCGCATCTATGATCTCATCGGCAGCGAACTCCGCAGGGGCATGGCCCACAGCGACGACGGTTTCGCCGTCAATGTGGAGATCGAGGAAGTCATCGATGCCGTGGGCCGGATCGATCAGACGGCCATTGATGATGCTGATGCTCACGGTTCGCCGCCGAGATCTGCCTGTGACTGCATCGCCATGGACATGATTGCCATGCGCACGGCGATGCCGTAGCTCACCTGCTGCAGAATTACTGAACGAGATCCATCGGCCACTGCCGAGTCCATCTCGATGCCGCGATTGATTGGGCCTGGATGCATGACGATGGCATCGGGTTTGGCGATCTCCAGACGATCCTCGGTCAGGCCGTAGAGGCGAAAGTACTCATGCTCGTTGGGCAGCAATGCGCCGTCCATGCGCTCGTTTTGCAGCCGCAGCATGATAACCACGTCAACGTCCCGGATGCCATTCTCGAGATCGTGAAATACATGAACCCCCAGCGCCCTTGTCTCGGTGGGCAGCAGCGTACGCGGGCCGACAACTCGCACCTCGCTGACACCCAGTGTATTCAAGGCCAGGATCTGAGAGCGCGCGACACGCGAATGCAGCACGTCACCGACGATCGCCACCCGCAGCGGTGTGAATTCACCTTTGTGCTTGCGGATAGTGAACATATCGAGCATCGCCTGAGTCGGATGGGCATGGCGACCATCGCCGGCGTTGATTACGCTGACCCGCGGCGACGCATGCTCGGCGATGAAATGCGCAGCACCGGATTGCGCATGTCGAACGATGAACATATCAGAGTGCATGGCCTCGATGTTGCGTAAGGTATCGAGCAGGGTCTCACCCTTGGCCGTCGCAGACGTGTTGATGTTGAAGTTGATGACGTCTGCCGACAACAGTTTCGCAGCGAGTTCAAAGGTGGTTCGCGTCCGAGTGCTGGTCTCGAAGAACAGATTGGTGATGATGCGCCCGCGCAACAGCGGGACCTTCTTGACAGGCCGCCCGGGCAGTGTGGCGAACGACTCGGCGGTGTCCAGAATCTGCAACAGCAGCTCGCGACCCAGTCCCTCGATCGTAAGAAAGTGGCGCAGTCGGCCGTGCTCATTGAGCTGCAGATCACGCGATGTTCGGGCAGGCATGGCGTCTGATCTCAGGCCTCGTTCATCTTGCCGATCGGGGGCCATGGAGGATTTCTAGGCTGAGCGGATCGGGGCCGTTCAGTTTGATGTGGTCATCCAGGCCCAATGGCGGGCTGAGGCCGATCACGTCGGGTTGAATAGGCAATTCGCGGCCGCTGCGTTCGATAAGAGTCACTAGCAGAATCGTCGCCGGGCGACCGAAATCAAAGATCTCGTTCATCGCTGCGCGAATGGTGCGTCCGGTGTGCAGGACGTCATCGACCAGGATGATATTGCGATGATCAACATCGAAATCGATCTGCGAGGGCTTTACCTGTGGATTGACGCCGATCTGGGTGAAATCGTCTCGGTAGAAGCTGATGTCCAGGAGCCCGCTGGGTTCCTGCAGTCCAAGCAGCGTGTTGAGATGCTGGGCCACCCAGGCACCACCGGTATGGATCCCGATCATCGCAGGATTTTCCAGGTGTCGCTCGCTGAGCCGCTTGCGG
>JASFJQ010000123.1:0-6556 GCA_050121305.1 Chromatiaceae bacterium | reverse complement strand
ACCGCTGGCCGGGGTATCAAGCAGAGACAAGGGCATCTCGTCCACTTCGCGTAACAAGTCAGTCACTCCAAACTCCAGTTGCTCACCGCCAGGTTCGCCGCCTGCCGTTCGGCATAAGCGTCGACCAGGCGGCCAAAATCTCGGCCATGCCGTTTCACCCAGGCGATCTGCCAGTCCGCTCCGGTCTGGTGCTGCGCAGCACGCGCCCGAACAATCCCCAGCCACTGCGCAATCTCTGCCTGGGGGAGCCCGGCCAGTGCCAAGCCCTCGCCGGCCTTGTCAAGCAATTGCGCCAGCAACAGATCCTGTAACCTGGCCTTCACACCATCGAGCCAGGTCACCTCCGCGGCCAGGCCAAAGCGTGCGGCCGCATAGAAGTTGCTGCGCGCATCCGCGAAGGGCAGGCGCGTCTCCAGCGGCTGCGGCGAGCGCATCAATGCCTCGAACAGACCGAGAAACAACGCGACATTCGCGATGGCATCACGCGCCGTGGGGCCAGCCGCGATCACCCGGTGCTCAATACGGCAGTGCGGCACCCCCGCTGAGTCGAAGCCGATCAACGGGCGATTCCAGCGCCATATGGTGCCATTGTGCAGGCGCAAATGCGCCAACGTGTCGGGTGCGGTATCCATCAGGTCCGGCAGAATGACGGGGTAACGCCGGAGGTTGGCCTCGAAACACTCCAGGATGCTGTCCTGCGCATAGCGGATGCCGAAGGTCACGCGCTTGCTGTAGTCGCTGCCGCCGACGGCTACCGCCTGTTCGAACAGGGGTATACGCGTCTCCCGCCAGAGCTGACGGCCAAACAGGAACGGTGAATTGGCGGCCGCACCCACGGTCACCGCAGAGATCATCTTGCAGATATTGAACGCCCGTGCCGCCTCGGCTGCTGCCACTTCGACATGGATCTGCAGCGAGGTGGTGGCGGACTCCAGCATCACATCTCGATGCCGGTGCGAGAGATGCTCGACGCCATCGATATCGAGCACTATCGGCTGCCCATGACGCAGCCGAAACACCTGGTCGTTCAACGCCTTGTAGCGCTCCAGCGGCGACATATTGTCGAGTACCAGGTCGCCGCTGCGCACCGTGGGCAGTATGCCGATCAGGAGCGGGCGCAGGCCGATGCCGGCGGCCGAGTCCTGGCAGTTCTGCCAGCGTGCGAGCAGGGCATCGTGCATGGCGTCGAAAGCCCCGGGCGCCACCGGCAGTGGATCAGAGTTGATCTCAAAGTTGAAGCGCGCCAGCTCAGGCACCACATAGGGATCGTCGACGGCAGCCAGAAACTCCTGATTCTGTGCCGCGGGCCGGGCCTCGCCGTCTATCAGCCAGGCCTCGATCTCGAAGCCGATTCGTCGCTCCGCAGAGTTCAGCCTACCCTGCGCGAGCCACTCGGCCAGCAACCGGGTCTCGTCGTCGAGGCGGTGACGAAACTCCGTGAATGCCGCTTCGTCGAACTCGCTGCCGGATATCTCCTGTCCCATGCAGGCTAGGTTACCCGTTTTTGCCCGCTCGACGCGCGTTCGAGTTCGGCGAGCCGTTGCGGCGTACCCACATCGACCCAATCGCCATGGTGATGCACGCCGGACACCCTGCCCCGGTGCATGGCGTCGCGCAGCAATGGTGCGAGCGGGAAGGCCCCGGGCCGACAGGCGGCAAACAGGGTCGCACGATAGACCCCGACACCGCTGAAGGTAAGCCGCGGCTCCCCCTCTGCATACAGCCGGCCATGATCGAGGCGAAAATCACCCGCAGCATGTTGGGGAGGGTTGTCTACCATCACCAGGCACGCCAAGTCCGCGTCGGCCAGCGCGAGTTGCGCCACATCGACGTCCGTCCAGATGTCTGCGTTGATCACCAAAAAGGGTCCGTCGCCCAGCATCGGCAGGGCGCGAAAGATCCCGCCACCGGTCTCCAGAGCGCGACCCTCGCCCTCGGCGGAATAGCGGATTCGCAGGCCCCAGTGGCTTCCATCACCCAGGCGCTGCTCGATCTGCTGGCCCAGATGTGCGTGATTGATCACCAGGTGCCGCACGCCGGCGCGTGCCAGGCGTTCGATATGCCAGACGATCAGTGGCTTGCCGGCGACGGTCAGCAGCGGCTTGGGGATCTGATCGGTGAGCGGCCGCATACGCTCGCCGCGGCCGGCGGCTAGAATCATCGCGGTCGTAATCCCATGGTGCGGCGTCGGCGACACGGCGAACTCAACGGCGCACAGGCCGCAGACGAAAAAGCGAATCGAACTGTCTCATGCGTAAGAGGATACGCCAACACAGTTGCCGGTGCGGCTCGCCTGGCGACGCGCGTCGGGGATTGAGACGTTATTCTCAGCGGCTGCGTCTGTGCCGCCGGGTTGGCTTCTGTTGCGGTCTGGCTCTTTCGGGCTCAGGCCTTGGACCGCATGGCGTCGAAGAACTCCTGATTGGTCTTGGTGGCCTTGAGTTTGTCGTACAAGAATTCCATTGCCGCGAGCTCGTCCATGGGGTGCAGGATCTTGCGCAGGATCCACATCTTCTGCAGCTCGTTCTCTGGCATCAGCAGCTCCTCGCGCCGCGTACCCGAGCGGTTGATATTGATCGCCGGAAAGATGCGTTTCTCCGCGATGCGGCGGTCCAGGTGCACCTCCATATTGCCGGTGCCCTTGAACTCCTCGTAGATCACATCGTCCATGCGCGAACCGGTTTCGACCAGCGCGGTCGCGATGATCGTCAGCGACCCCCCCTCCTCGACATTGCGCGCCGCGCCAAAGAATCGTTTCGGCTTCTGCAGCGCATTCGCATCGACACCGCCGGTCAGGACCTTACCCGAGGACGGAATCACGGTGTTGTAGGCGCGCGCCAGGCGCGTAATGGAATCGAGCAGGATAACGACATCCTTCTTGTGCTCGACCAGGCGCTTGGCCTTTTCGATCACCATCTCGGCGACCTGCACGTGCCGCGCCGCGGGCTCGTCAAAGGTCGATGAGATCACCTCGGCGCGTACTGAGCGCTTCATCTCCGTGACCTCTTCCGGTCGTTCATCGATCAGCAGGACAATCAGATGAGACTCGGGATGATTGCTTGCAATCGACTGAGCGATATTCTGCATCAACATGGTCTTGCCGGCCTTTGGTGGCGAGACAATCAGGCCGCGTTGACCCTTGCCGATGGGCGCGCAGAGTTCGATGGTTCGTGCGGTAATGTCCTCGGTGCTGCCGTTACCCATCTCCAGATGAAACTTCTTGTTGGCAAACAGCGGCGTGAAATTCTCGAACAGAATCTTGTTCTTCGCATTCTCGGGCTTGTCGAAATTGATCGAGTCGACCTTGAGCATCGCGAAGTAGCGCTCATTGTCCTTGGGTGGCCGAATCTTCCCGGAGATGGTATCGCCGGTGCGCAGACTGAAACGCCGGATCTGGCTGGGGGAAACGTAGATGTCGTCGGGCCCGGCCAGGTAGGAGGAATCCTCCGAACGCAGGAAGCCGAAACCGTCGGATAGGATCTCCAGGACACCGTCGCCGTAGATGTCCTCGCCCTTCTTGGCATGTGCCTTGAGTATCGCGAAGATAAGATCCTGTTTGCGTGAGCGGGCAACGCCCTCGATGTTCATAGACTGCGCGAGCTCGTTGAGCTCGGGGACAGGCATTTTTTTGAGTTCAGTTAGGTTCATTTCCAGCCTTGGGGAGACGTCGTTCTGTCGGGATTTTTGCGGGAAAGGCGCAGCAGCGCCTGTTTTTTACGAAAAAATCGATGGGAAGAGCGGCCTCGAGAGAGGCCTGGCGAAAGTTTAGCATGCGCACGCCGCGCGTCCAGCACCCAAAAACGCGGCGCGGCGGCGCCGCGCGGCTGCGTTCTAGAGGTTGCTATCGATAAAGGCGGTGAGCTGCGACTTTGAGACCGCGCCCACTTTGGTCGCTTCGACCTCGCCGTCCTTGAACAGCATCAGGGTCGGGATTCCTCGAATGCCGTACCGCGGCGGCGTGTTCGGATTGTCGTCGATGTTCAATTTGGCGATCTTCACACGCCCCTGGTATTCGCCGGCGATCTCGTCGAGCACCGGGGCAATCATTTTGCAGGGACCGCACCACTCGGCCCAGTAGTCCACCAGCACAGGCGCCGAGGATTGCAACACCTCATTCTCAAAATTGTCGTCCGTAACATGAACGATCTTGTCACTCACTGACTGTCTCCAGATGGCTTCGGAATTTAGGAACCAGCCCCCTGCTGGGTCGCCGGTTTCGCGGGCGGGTCCCGCACGTGTGCGCTGCCCAGGTGTCGGCCGTCGCGCAATTCCCGGCATTTCAGCCGATCAGTCCGCTTAATTCAAGCCCTTAGCGCTTCAGACCCCGGAATTCAGGTATCCTAGCGCGCCATGAGCGACAAACACCTGAGCAAGATCCGATTCGATAGTTTCCCGTTCTCCGAGGCCATTATGCGCGGTATTCGCGATGCCGGGTTCGAATACTGCACGCCGATCCAGGCCAAAACACTGCCAATTGCCCTCGACGGCCGCGACATCGCCGGCCAGGCACAAACCGGGACCGGGAAGACAGCGGCCTTCCTTCTGGCCACGCTCCACGAACTGGATCAGGAACCAGCCGAGTTGTCGCGCCGCCCCAACCAGCCTCGGGCATTGATGTTGGCGCCGACCCGGGAACTCGCGGTGCAGATCTATAATGACGCCTGCGTGCTCGCGGCGCACACCGGGCTCAAGGTGCGTGTGGTCTTCGGCGGCACCGGCTACGAGAGTCAGCGCAAGGCCGTGGAAGAGGGGGTGGACATCCTGATCGGCACCCCTGGCCGGATAATCGACTACTTCAAACAGCACGTCTTCGATCTGCGGGCGATCCAGGTGCTGGTCCTCGACGAGGCGGATCGGATGTTCGATCTGGGCTTCATCAAAGACATCCGCTATCTGCTGCGGCGTTGCCCGACCCCGGAAAACCGTCAGGGTATGCTGTTTTCGGCGACCCTGTCGTATCGGGTCACCGAGCTTGCCTATGAGCATATGAACAATCCAGAGAAGGTGGTCATCGAAGCCGAGCAGATCACCGCAGACCGGGTCAAAGAGACCGCCTATATGGTGGCCAACGACGAAAAGGTGCGCCTGCTGATCGGGCTCATGCGTCGGCTCGGCGAGTCGCGCGTGATCGTATTCATCAACACCAAACGCGAGGCAGACAAGGTATGGGGCTTTCTCGAGGGTAACGGTTATCCGGCGGCGATACTGTCCGGCGACGTACCGCAAAAAAAGCGCCTCAGTCTGCTCAAACGTTTTTCCGGCGGCGAGGTGGCGGTATTGGTGGCGACCGATGTCGCTGCGCGCGGACTGCACATCGAGGGTGTGACCCACGTGGTCAATTATGACCTGCCTGAAGACCCGGAAGACTATGTGCACCGTATCGGACGCACCGCCCGCGCGGGCGCCGAGGGCGATGCAATCTCATTCGTCTGCGAGACCTATGCGTTTTCGCTGCCCGACATCGAGAAATACATCGGGCATAAAATCTCTGTGCAACCGGTTTCTCTCGAGCTCCTACCCGATGTCGATCCCGCCAGCCGGGTGCGGATCGATAAGTCCGATCGGTTGCAGCGCCGTGATGGCGGTCAGCGTCGAGGCCCTCCATCCAAAGGCGGAAAGCAGAAGGCCGTTGGCGGAGGATCGGCGGGAGACCAGCCGCCGCGCCGGCGGCGCCGGCCCAAGCGCAGCGGCCCGGCGCCCGCATGAGCGAATCGGCAATCCCGGTCGACAACAAATGCAGCCGCTGTCTGGGGTCCACCTGTTGCACCTACACCACCGAGACCTTGGGGACACTCCGGTCGAAGGCCGATTTCGACCACGTGCTGTGGCAGATTTCGCACCAAAACGTCGAGGTCTACCGCGACAATGACGGCTGGTATCTGCTCATCCGCGGGCACTGCGAGCACCTGCAGCCGAATGGCGCCTGCGGCATCTACGCAACGCGGCCGCAAGTGTGCCGCGACTATAGTAACGATTGGTGCGAGTTCGACGAACCGGCCGAGACCCACTTCACCCATCATTTTCGACACTATGATGAGCTACTCGCTTACTGTCGACGGCGCTTCAAGCGCTGGGACGGGTAGCTAGCCTGCATGTTGCACCAGTATGCAGGCTAGCTATCTCCCTAAGTCGTGCGTCGTCCAGGGTCTCAGCAAGATCTGCTGATGTACCGCCATGGCAGCCATGCGCAAGCCGACACCCCTATCGGACAAGGGCACCGCGAAGTTGCCCAGCTATCGCATTCGTGTCGCTCAGATAGGTATTACACTGGTGGTCTTGGTCGCCATTGGCGCGCTGATGGCCTACCGCCACGTCGTTACGCTGAACGCAGGCATCGCGCAAGCCGTTGCGCAGCAGGCACAAACTGGACGCCTCTATCACGACGCCCTGACACAGCTGAATGCGACGCAGCAGCAACTAGACGACTATGTGCTGTCGCCGAACGACACGGCAAGACAGCGCCTCGGCAGGGCCTTGACGCGGCTCAGCGGCACAGTCACACAGCTCGCAGCGGATGACGGGGCGCCGGACAGCCAGTCTGTCGCTCGGCCTACTG
>JASFJQ010000122.1:0-6579 GCA_050121305.1 Chromatiaceae bacterium | reverse complement strand
GTGGCGGTCGACCGCCAGGCCCGCGCATACCGTACTGGTGCACGGCGACGAAGAGGCCAGGCAGGCATTTGCCCAGGCCCTCGGTGAGGCCAATGTGGTGCTGCCCAGCCTGCATGAGGTACTGGAGCTCTAGCCCGAAAATCTCACCAGGCGAACGAGCAATATCGGAAAACAGGCCTTGAAACATGGTGTTAGGTTCAAATTTCTGCGCTCGGGTAAATGACAGTCTGTTCTATGTGGCTTTTGGACCGATTTGGCCTTCAGCCTAGCGCCTCGATGACGCGGGCCAGGTCATGCGCCGTGTCGACACCGGCGGGCGGTGCGTCGATGGCGATATCCACGGCGATCCGACCACCGTTCCACAGCACGCGCAATTGCTCCAGTGACTCCATCTGCTCGATCGCCGAGACGTGCAGCCGTGCATAGCTGCGCAGAAAGCCGGCACGGTAGGCGTAGATGCCGAGATGCCGATGGATGCCGTGCAGCCACTCGGCCTGGGGCTCGACATCCGGCGCGAACAGATCACGGTGCCAGGGTATGGTCGCACGGCTGAAGTACAGTGCATAACCCTTGCGATCCGTCACCACCTTCACCGTATGCGTATCGAAAAGCTGGTCCGGGCTGACCAAGGGTACGGCGAGCGTGGCCATGCCCGCTTCGCTATGTGAGACCAGTGTCTCCGCAACCTGGGCCAACAGCGCGGGTGGCATCATCGGCTCGTCGCCCTGCAGGTTGACCACCACGGTGTTCTCTTCCCAGCGCAGGCTGCTAACCACCTCCGCGATGCGATCGGTGCCGCTGGCATGCTCAGTGGAGGTCAGGTAGACACGATTACTGAACCGACGCACGGCATCCTCGATGCGTGCGTCGTCCGTGGCAATCACGACCTCTTCCGCACCGCTTTCGCAGGCGCGTTCGAAGACGTGTTGGATCATTGGTTTGCCGCCGATATCCAGCAGTGGTTTGCCAGGCAGCCGCTGCGACCCATAGCGTGCCGGGATCACGACCTTGAACGCCGACATCCTCCGTCAGTCCGTCACTTCTTCGTCGGCGGGCAGTTCCCTCGCCTCTTCCACCAACATCACCGGTATCGCATCGCGAATCGGGAAGGCCAGGCGATCGACCTTGCAGATGAGTTCGCCG
This sequence comes from Chromatiaceae bacterium, assembly GCA_050121305.1. Taxonomy (GTDB): domain Bacteria; phylum Pseudomonadota; class Gammaproteobacteria; order Chromatiales; family Chromatiaceae; genus Thiosocius. The sequence goes on along the minus strand of JASFJQ010000122.1, from coordinate 5,436 downwards.
ACTTTTGGCTTATAGACCAGTTTCCCCTTACAGATCGGGCAAACCAGGATGTCCAGCAGTCTTTTGTCCATTGTCGAGATCCTTTAGTGCAGTATTCAGGCGGTGGACGAAACCGGCATCCGGTTGTGCATCGACGCGCACAACCCAGCAGTCTCGGCACGGCAGTCGGCGGCATTTTACGGCATCTTTCTCGGTCATCAGTACGGGATGCTGGTCGTCGAATTCCAGATCCGCGGCGGAAAAGGGATGGTGATCGGCAAACGGATGCGCTATCACGGCGAGACCATGGCGTCGCAACAGCGCGAAGAAACGCGCCGGATTGCCAATCCCGGCTACCGCATGGACCTCGCGCCCGGCAAAGTCCTGCAGAGCGGCCTCGCGGTCACCGTGCAGGGCCCGCAACGCAGGCTGGAACAGCTTCATAGCGTATTCGCCCGCCTGGCCCTGCCCGGTGACAACGACCATGTCGACATGCCGAAGCCGCGACCTGGCCTCGCGTAATGGGCCGGCCGGGAGCAAGAGCCCGTTCCCCAGCCGCCGATCTCCGTCGATGACTGCGATTTCCAGGTCACGACCCAATGCGTAGTGCTGCAGGCCATCATCGGCGATCACAATATTGACGTTACTGTGTTCCAGCAAGGCCTGTACCGCTGCCGGACGATCCGGGCCGACACACATCGGACACGCGGTGCGCGCTGCCAACATGACAGCTTCATCGCCAACGCTGCCGGGATCGCTGTCCGCGCGTACCTGCTGCGGCCAATGCCTGGCGCTGCCGCCATAACCCCGAGACACGATCCCGGGTCGCCAGCCCTGACGACGCAGATGCCCGGCCAACCAGATGACGAGCGGTGTCTTACCCGTACCGCCCACACTGATGTTACCCACGACCACTATGGGTACCGGGAAGCGCCGCACACGGAATATTCCCAGCCGATAGGCGAGCCGCCGCATGCCAGCGACTGCGGCAAACAGCAGCGAGAGGGGGAAAAGCAACAGGGACAGACCGTTGATCGAGTGCCAATAGTGATCGAGGCGCGGCACCGAGTCTCCCCGCTCAGGTCTGGCCCGAATTACTCGGCATCGCTGTTCGCCTGCCGGGTGACGAAGCTCAGGCGTGCCATATTCAACTGAGCGGCCACATCCAGCACCGTCATCATCGACTGCAGCGGGGCCGTGCGGTCGCCGGACACCACGACCGGGAAGTCCTCGCGGCCGTTCGCGATCTTTTCCAGGGTGCGCCGCAGCGTCTCGGCATCGTGTTTTACGAGTTCGCGCTCGTTGACGTAAAACTGGCCTTGCGCATCGATCGTAATGTCGATCTTCTCGGTCGGCTGTTCAACAGTCTCCTGTGCCGACGCCTCGGGCAGATCGACCTTCAGCTGTGTCTGTTTGTCGAACGTCGTCGATACCATGAAGAAGATCAGCATCAAAAAAACCACGTCGATCAGTGGCGTGATATCGACACGTGGCGGTTCGGATTTGCGCGGTCGTAGATTCATGCGCTCATTGCTCCCGGTCGCCGTGCATGACCTCGACCATCTTCAGGGCCTGCTCTTCCATCTGCACCACGATCCGGTCCACCTTGCCGCTGAGATAGCGGTGAAATATCACTGCCGGGATGGCCACCGACAGCCCGGCGGCTGTAGTGATCAGTGCCTCTGAGATACCGCCCGCGAGCACGGCCGGGTTGCCGACCCCGGAGCTGGTGATCGCGGTAAACACCTTGATCATGCCAATCACAGTGCCCAGCAGTCCGAGCAGTGGCGAGATATTTGCGATGGTGCCCAGGGTATTGAGATAACGCTCGAGCTCGTGCACTACCTGACGACCCTCCTCCTCGATCGCCTCCTTCATGACCACACGCGGGTGACTGCGATTGACCAGGCCGGCCGACAGAATGCGCCCCAGCTGCGAGCTGTTGCGCACTGTGGCGATGTGCGCGGCCGTCAACTGCTTGTTTTGATGTAGCTGCCAGATCTGGGCGACGAGATTGGCCGGCAAGACCTTTTGTCGGCGATAGGCCCACAGGCGTTCAACGATGATCGCCATCGCGATAACGGAACAGGCCAGGATAGGCCACATCAACCAGCCACCGGCCTTCACGAGCTCCAGCACGACAGTTATTCCTCCAATTGCGAGGTCGGCGGATTGTGCCGACCGAAAGGTTCAGTCGCGGGATGATACTGCAAGGGGCTGTTCCACTGTACCGCTGTCGTGCCACCAGAAGCGTCGGGCGGTATCGCGGTAGGCGTGCGGGCCGGATACGACGCCATCACCACCGTAGTGCAGGTGGATGGTCCCCCGCCGCGCGGTGCTCAACGGGACTACGCCCGCCGCACGCCAACGCTGGTCGACTTCTGACGCGGGAAAGCCGTAGCGGTTGGCCCACCCGGCGGCATACAGCACAAAGGCCGGCTTCGTTGCGCGAACGAACTCGGTACTCGACGAACTGCGACTGCCGTGGTGCGGCGCCACGACGACATGGCTATGCAGCCTCTCACGCATCGATCCAGCCAGCAGGCGTTCGACCCGCTGCCCGATATCGCCGGTCAGGAGCACCGCGCCGGCCGCGTTGCTGACGCGCAGGACGCAGGAGGCGTCGTTTCCTGCATAGCGGTGCTGCAGCGGGGGATGCAGGTATTCGAACGCGACACCGTCCCACTGCCAGCGATCACCTGCAACACAGCGCTGCGATCGAAGCTCGATTCGATCGGGCTCACCCGCCTGTACCTGACCCACGTCGATGCGTCGTGCCAATGGGCGCAGACCCCCGGCATGGTCTTTATCGCCATGACTGACCACGAGACGGTCGATGCGGCGAGTGCCCTGCCGCGCGAGAAACGGCGCGACGACCGCCGCAGCCGCAGAAAACCCAGACCGGAACTCAGGCCCCGTATCGAAGACCAGCGTGTGCCGATGGGTCTGGACGACTGCGCTGAGCCCCTGCCCGACATCCAAGAGGTGAATCTCGAAGTCACCCGGCGACAGCGGGGGCGTGCGGGCGAACATGGCCGTTGCAAAGAGCGGTATACCCATCCAGCGCAATGGAAAACCCGGTGGTGTCATCAGCAGACCCAATGCCAGGAACAGGGCCAGCAGGTCGACGACGCCCAGCCCGGACAACTCGGTGGTCGACCAGGGCAGCGCGCCCACCCATGTCAATCCGTCGGCGATCCAGTCGATCAAGGTCCCGAGATGACCGAGCAACCAGTCTCCGATCCGCGGTGCGGATACCGCCAAGAGACTGCCCAACAGGCCGAGCGGCACGACAATCAATCCGAACAACGGCACCAGCAGCAGATTGACCAGCGGGGCCACGCGACTGACCGGCAACCCGAAGACGGCAAGCAACGGGATCAGCAGCAGACTGATGGCCAGCTGGATCCGAATGGCCAGACGCCAGCCCGATGCCGTCCGATCGAACGTCAATGCGGCCAGAATCGCGGCCACAGCGCCGAAGGACAACCAGAGTCCGGCTGCAATCACGGACGGCGGGTGCCAGATGAGGACCGCCACCAGTGCGATTGCCAGCGCATGCAGCCGATCGTTGGCATGCCGTACCAGCAAGGTTGACGCAAAGATAAACAGCATGATCAGCGCCCGTTGGGTGGGGAGCGACATCCCGGCCAGTGCGGCGTAAGCCGCTGCAGCGAAGGCCCCGACCAGACCGCCGGCGAGACGCGCCGGCAGCCGCGCGCACAGGGCTGGGATGCGCCGCCAGCACCATGTCACGCCACCCAGGCCAAGTGCGGCCAACAGGCCGATATGCAGGCCCGATATGGCCATGAGATGACTGGTGCCGGTGGCCCGAAACAGTTCACGGGCCTCCGGCGCCAGGCCAGATCGATCACCGACACTGATGGCGCGGATGACCCCGCGTGCAAACGCCGAGGCAGGCGCCGCATCGACCGCATTGCTGATACGTTGGCGCAGGCGATTCAGCCAGCAGCACTCAACACCCGTGCTGCGCTGGGTTGTGCGCTGTGCATCGACATAGCCGGTGTAACGGACACCCTGCCAATACAGCCAGCCCTCGTAGTCCCAGGCCCCGGGGGTCGCATAACCATGTGCCGCCCGCAGGCGCACCGGCAGACGCCAGGCCTCGCCCGGGTCTACATGCGGCGCGTCCCACCAGCTGAGTCGCAACAACCATCGGCCGGCAAGCGGTGCCTCGAGACCCTCGACCTGGTCGGCCTCGAACAGGAATCGCGTGACCTGGTCGGAACGCTCGACCAGTGATACCACGTGCCCGCTGACCGCCACATCGAGGATCTGCTGTTCCCCCGGAAGGGACGCCGGCAGCATTAGCAGCGCATAGATGTGCGACCAGGCAATACCGGCCAGCAGGGCCCCGACCGGGACGCTGCGCCAGACCAGGAGACACCACAGCGTCATGACGATTTCGAACAGTGCCCAGCGCCAGTCGGGCAGCCAGGAAAGCTGGTGAAATACCAGGACACCGAGACTGAAGAATAGCGTGAACCGCAGCACCTTCCCTCCTTGGAACGTGTCTTCTGGCCTTGAATGGGCGATTCCGTGTCACTCAGCCGCGTTGAATGCGGCCGCCAGGCCTTCGCGCTGGGGAAAAGAACCCGGCGGCCGCTATTCTGTCATAAGAAAGCTGTTAGATGACTGTCGTTCGTGCGTGCGCACGCCCGGAGCCTGTGGAAAAGCGCTATCAGCCGTGCTTCAATCGATTTGCGTAACCAAGACCCCCCAATGCCCAGACATCTCATCAAACGCTATGCGCCAGACCCCAAGGCGCTGAAAAAGCACAAATACCTGAAGCACCTCGGTATCCTGCTGCATGATGAGAATCTGTGGCATCTGAATCGTCGCTCGGTCGCCGGCGGCATTGCGACCGGCCTCTTCTGGGCGATGATCCCGATCCCGGTCCAGATGTTCACGGCGGCCTTTTCGGCCGTGTTCTTCCGCGTCAACCTGCCTATCTCTGTAGCCCTCGTCTGGCTGACCAACCCAATTACCATGCCACCCGTGTTTTATTTCAATTACAAGTTCGGCACCTGGTTGATCGGCTCACCGCACGACGTTGGCCAGTTCCAGCCGTCGCTGGAGTGGTTCAGCCGAGAGATAGGGGCCATATGGGCGCCGCTGTACCTGGGCAGCCTCGTGCTGGGCGCGCTGCTGGCAGGCCTCGGCTATGGGGTGATGCGGATCTACTGGCGCTGGCATGTCCTCAAGCGCTTCCGCGCCCGAATCGGCAGGAGCCGGCGGGCCGCTAGATCGGATGCAGACGGCCATCACGCAGCGTCAGCACACGATGCATGCGCGACGCCAGATCAAGATCGTGGGTGACGATGACAAAACTGGTCCCCTGCTCGCGATTCAGCTCCAGCAGTAGATCGTAGACGGACTCCGCGGTCTGCCGGTCCAGGTTGCCTGTCGGCTCATCGGCAAGGACACAGGAGGGGT
>JASFJQ010000121.1:0-6601 GCA_050121305.1 Chromatiaceae bacterium | reverse complement strand
CTGATCAGCACCAGGGGCACGGCGCCGCGCTCGAAGGCTGCCTCCAGGTCGCTGGCATCCAGGACCTCCAGGTGCACCGCGATGCCGAGTTCGCGGATCTCGCGTTCCATGTCGCCCTGCACCAACGCCATGACCGCCTTCTTCTCGGCGCTGCGCACCGAATCGATCATCTGCACTCCCGGGTCATTGACCCAGATCTCCGCAATGAAGCCGCGCTTGTGTGCCGCGAGCGCGAGGCCGTAGGGTCCGCAGCCGCCGAGGCCGGAGGTCATGAAGATAGTCGTCGCCTCTCGCCACAGCTGGATCTCCAGGCTGCGGTCGGCCTTGGTGGCGGGATCGAGGGTCTGCATCGCCATGATCAGGCACGCGGGTCCGCAGGTGAATTCCAGCGTCTGTTCATACCAGGCGACGCGTTCGAGTCGCGGCTTGAGGCGATTGTCCAGCGCCTTTTCGTAGCGCCAGGCGTCCATGAGGTCCCCGTAATAGCCGGGTCGACTGCCGAAGCGGCGATAACCCATGGACTCAAACAGGCCGATTGAGGCCGTGTTGTCCTTGCGGACCTCCAGGCGCATCCAGGCGCGCTCCTGATGCCAGGCCTCCTGCTCGGCGCGTTCGACCAATGCCCGGCCGATGCCGTGACCCCGGGCGCTCGGATCGACCGCGATCGAATACAGTCGGGCGGTCGCGGTCCCGCGGCTAAACAGCAGCACCAGGCTCCCGAGCACCGCGCCGGCACGATCGGCAACGAACAAAGCGGCGTGCCCTTTGCTGAGCAGGTGACGGAACTGACGGCGGCTGATGCGGTCATCGTCAAAACAGCTATTCTCCAGCGCGAGCAGGGCCGTGAGATCAGAAAGCGTAGCGGGGCGGATGTCCACCAAAAAAGCGTCTACCCAGGGGCAATGAAAGGCGCTGTTTAGTCGCATGCCTCGGCACCGTCAAGCGAATTCGCTGTCTGGGAACGTCCCGACCTCGAGCTTTTGGGCGACGCCTCGCGCAGAACCAGGGGATCCGCGCACGCCGGCAGGTGCCAGCGGACAAGCCGAATCACACCAGCAGCACGGCGCAGAGCCCGCTTGACTTGCTGCAGCGCCGCACAGCCTGTGGGCGGAATGGTATATCGTCACCCTGATTGTGGTAGAAGACCTGCGGATGCTGTACGAACTTTTTTGACACTGAACAGGGTTCGGGATAAGCGGCTGTCGAGAGGCCAGGCTGTGCCGCGCGGGGCACACCGTCCCGGCGTTACCCCGCTGTCGCGCACGTCGTGCCCATCGCCTGGAATACGCGATTACTCGGAGATCATCGATGCCAAAAGCCTATATCGCCGATACCCAGCCCAAACCCGTCGAGCTCAAGGCGGGCGAGACTGTCTGGTGGTGCACCTGCGGACGCTCCCAGAACCAGCCCCTGTGTGACGGTTCGCATCAGGGCAGCGAATTCACGCCGCTGAAATTCACCGCCGACAAAGACGATCGCTATTTCTTCTGTCAGTGCAAGCAGACCGCAACTGCGCCGCTGTGCGACGGCTCGCACAAGCAGATCACCCAGGAACAGCTGGATGAGCAGGCGGGTCTGCAGACCGTCTGGTACAAGGTCGCAGAGCCCGGTGACATGCGCGACGGCGAGGTGCGCGCGGTACAGGCCGGAAACCAGAGTATCGCCCTCACTTGTCTGGGCGGCGAAATAGGCGCGCTGGACAACGCCTGTCCTCACCAGGGCGGGCCGCTCGCTGAGGGCAGTATCGAGTGTAACGAGGGCACGTCTGACTGCTGGCTGCGCTGTCCGTGGCATGGTTGGGATTTTCATCCATTGACCGGTCTATCGCCCGGCGCACACGACGACGGCGTCGCGACCTATCCGATCGAGTTGCGGGACGACGGCGTCTATGTCGCAGTGCAGGAATCGACCTTGCGCACGGCCACCGTCAGTGACCTGATGGCCCAGACCATGGTCAACTGGGGCATCACCCATGTGTTCGGTATGGTCGGACATTCCAACCTCGGCCTGGCCGATGCGTTGCGCCTGCAGGAGGAGAAGGGCCACCTGAGGTATATCGGCATCCGGCACGAGGGCGCAGCCGCGTTCGCTGCATCGGGCTACGCCAAGCTGACCGGCCGACCCGCAGCATGCCTGAGCATCGCCGGCCCGGGCGCGACCAATCTGCTCACCGGCCTGTGGGACGCCAAGGTCGATCGCGCGCCGGTGCTGGCGCTGACCGGCCAGGTCGATACCCAGGTGCTGGGACCGGGTGCATTTCAGGAGATCGACCTGGCCTCGGCCTTTGCGCCGGTGGCCGATTTCAGCCAGACGGTGCTGCGCGACTCGCGGCACGTCGAGCTGATGAACCTGGCCTGTAAGCACGCCATCGTCGAACGTGATGTCGCGCACTTGATCTTTCCGGACGAGGTGCAGACCCTGGCGGCGGCCGACGGCGAGACCGCCGGTGGGCCGCAGGGTCGGCTCGGCGACCGGCAGATGCTGCCGGCCGTAGACAGCCTGGCCGCCGCGCTGCAGCGGCTGAAGGATGCCAAGCGGCCGGTGATCATCGTTGGCTATGGCGCGCTCGGGCGCATGGAGCATGTCCTCAAGCTGGCCGAAAAGCTCAAGGCGCCGGTACTGACCACCTTCAAGGCCAAGGGCCAGATCGCCGACGACCACCCGCTGGCGGCGGGCGTGCTCGGTCGCAGCGGTACCCCGGTGGCCAGTTGGTGCATGAACGAGAGCGATCTGCTGGTGGTATTCGGCGCGAGCTTTTCCAACCACACCGGGATCACCACGAAGAAACCGATCATCCAGGTCGACTTCGATGCCATGACGCTGGGCAAGTTCCACCCGGTAGACCTGCCGGTGCTTGGCGAGATCGGCCTGACCGCAGAGTGGCTTTGGCGGGCCCTGCCGGAGGACACCGGCGTGGTCGATCAGCAGACGGAGCTTGCGGAGCGCTGGCAGATCTGGCGCGATGAAAAGGCGGCGAGGCGCACCCGCGACCGCGGCCAGGGCATCAATTCGGCGGGTCTGTTCGAGACGCTGTCGTCCGTGATCCCGGCCGATGCGGTGATCGCCGTCGACGTTGGCAACAACACCTATTCGTTCGGGCGCTACTTCGAGTGTCGCGGGCAACGCATATTGATGTCAGGCTATCTGGGTTCGATCGGCTTCGCATTCCCGGCCGCGATGGGCGCCTGGGCCGCCACGCAGGCGCAGCCGGATTATCGTGCACGTACGGTGCTCTCGGTGAGTGGCGACGGTGGCTTTGGCCAGTATATGGCCGAGTTCACCACCGCGGTGCGCTATGAGATGAACCTGACCCATGTCCTGCTGAACAACAGCGAGCTCGGCAAGATCAGCAAGGAGCAACGGGCAGGTCACTGGCCGGTCTGGCAGACGAAGCTGCGCAACCCTGATTTCGCCGCCTATGCCAAGAGCTGCGGCGGCCTCGGCATCCGCGTCGAGTCCCTGGACGACCTCGCCGATGCACTCAAGCGTGCACTCGCCTACGAGGGGCCGGCATTGGTCGACGTAATGGCCGATGTGGAACTGATCTGATGCGGTATGAGGCATCGCAGGGCGTGCCGCCGGACGCGCTGCCGATCTATTCCGAGAGCAGCGGTCTGCACTTCATGCTCAACTTTACCGTGGCGCTGGCACTGATCATCGGTATCGCGCTGTGGGTGCTGGCCCGCTACGGCAAGGTTTTGTGGCTTAAGGTGTGGAGCATCGGCCTGGTGGTGTTCAGCGCCGCCTATCTGCTGGCGGCGATGACCAATTCCATTTAGGGGCGGTGGAGCCCGCTCCGAAAATGATATGGGCTGAGATGGCTCGGCTCAGGTCGGATCGACATAGCTGACATCGAGGATGGTCAATCGGACCTGGCCGCCCGGTGTCTCTACCGAGACCTCGTCGTCGACCCGTCGTTGCAACAGCGCGCGCGCCATTGGTGAGTCGATACTTATCCAGTTGCGCTTGGGATCAAACTCGTCGGCACCGACAATCCGGTAATGCATACGCTCGCCGCGCTCGTCCTCGACGGCGATCCAGGCGCCGAAGAATATCTGTCCGGTGTCGGTAGGCGGGTCGTCGACGACCTTCAGTGCAGGCAGCCGTCTCTGCAGATAGCGAATGCGTCGATCCATCTCACGCAGTTGCTTCTTGCGGTAGATGTACTCGGCATTCTCTGAGCGGTCGCCCTCGGCTGCCGCTGCGGCCAGATGTTTAACGACCTCGCGGCGCCGTTGCCACAGTTGCTCCTGCTCGGCATGCAACGCCTGCCAGCCGGCACGTGTGATATGAGGCGACCCAGCCCCGGGGCGACCGCGCGTCATTGCCCGAGGACGCCCTGCGTGACTAGCCAGAGGTAGAGCAAAAACACCGTGATACCTGCACCTCCCATCAACAGAGGTCCCCGATAGTCGGGTCTGCCGCCAGAAGTCGAACGCCGGAGTTTGCGCGCCCAGAGCAGCGCCACCAGCACCAGAGCCAGTCCCAGAAACATATCGCATAGCCTAGCAGCCCACTAGAACTGATCGGTCCTTATCATCACCAGCGTACAGGCCTCGAGCCAGGGTATGCCGGCCGAGCCGAGGCGTGATTGAACCAGGCGACTCTCGGTCCCCGGGTTGAAGATCACCCGGCGCGGGCGGAGTTCGACGATGGCCTCCGTCAACGGCTCGAGCAGCTTGGGACCGACATAGAGCGTCAGGGTGTCGACCGGATCGGCAATTGCCTCGAGACTGGACGAGACGGCCAGGTCCTCGATCCGCTCGAAGCGGGGGTGCACGGGAGTTATACGGTAGCCGTGCTGTTTCAGCAGGCGGATGCACTGATTGGCATAGCGTGCGGGCTTCGGACTGGCGCCCAAGACGGCGACATGGTGTTGGCTGTTGTTCATACGGAAAACCGGCGATCGAGATGGCTGTGATCATAAACCGCGTACAGCGTGGCTGTCTTAGGCGGCCGCGGCCCGTAAACTGTCGGCCTGTTGTTTTGACAAGCGGAGTGCTCCGATGATGGGTTTCGCGGCGTTGCTGCACGTAATTTCGGCGGTCATCTGGGTCGGCGGGATGTTTTTCGCCTACATGGTCCTGCGGCCGGTGGCCGCGGGCCAGCTCGAACCCCCGGCGCGCCTGACGCTGTGGGCCGGGGTCTTCGACAATTTCTTCCCCTGGGTCTGGTCGGCCATCGTGGCCCTTCTGGCGACCGGTTTCTGGATGATCTTCGCGGTGTTTGGTGGCATGGGCGGCGTGGGGCTGTACGTCCACGCGATGCTGGGCCTGGGGTTGTTGATGGTCTTGATATTCCTGCACGTCTATTTCGCACCCTACCGCCGGCTGAAGCGGGCCGTGGCCGCGCAGGACTGGCCGTCGGGGGGCAAGCAGCTGGCGCAGATCCGGCTGCTCGTGGGCATCAACACCGTCATCGGGCTGCTGACGGTCGCCATCGCCTCGGGTGGGCGATATCTGTTCGCCTGACGCGACGTCCCCCTTTTATGTCGTCAACAGGTGGCGCCCCCGGTTTTGCTTAACTAAGTGTGAGATTTAAATGATTAATCTTAAAATTCTCAGTCCGTTGATGGTGCGCCAGCCGCGCCGCTTTTTGTCGTTCTGGCCTTGTAATAGGCGCGTCGCGGTCAACGGCTTAATCTTTGCTGGACTTTGATCAGGAGAAAGACATGACCGATATACAGAGTTTGCTGGGAGACGAGGCCGAACACCTGCTGGGGCACCGTTGCGAGACGATCCCGCGCGAACTGTTGCAGCTGCCCGGACCGGATTTTGTCGATCGTGTGACGGCGCAGTCCGATCGCAAGATCGGCGTGCTGCGTGGTCTACAGACGATGCTCGATCACGGCCGCCTCAGCGGGACCGGTTATCTCTCCATCCTGCCGGTAGACCAGGGCGTAGAGCACGCCGGGGGCGCCTCATTCGCCCCCAACCCCATCTATTTCGATCCGGAGAACATAATCCAGCTGGCCATGGCCGGCGGCTGCAATGCGGTGGCCTCAACACTGGGGGTATTGGGATCGGTAGGGCGCCGTTATGCGCACAAGATCCCGTTCCTGGTGAAACTGAATCACAATGAAATGCTGACCTACCCGAATATGTTCGATCAGACCCTGTTCGCCAGCGTCGAGCAGGCGTTCGACATGGGTGCTGTGGCGGTCGGTGCGACCATCTACTTTGGCGCCCCGGAATCGCGCCGCCAGATACTGGAGATCAGCGAGGCCTTTCAGCAGGCGCACGAACTCGGCATGGTGACCGTGCTATGGGCCTATCTGCGCAACAGCGGCTTCAAGAAGGGCGGGGTGGACTACCATGAGTCGGCTGATCTGACCGGGCAGGCCAATCACCTCGCGGTGACCATCGAGGCCGACATCGTCAAACAGAAACAGGCCACCTGCAACGACGGCTACAACGCCATCGGTTTCGGCAAGACCCACCCCAAGGTCTACGAAGAACTGACCAGCGATCACCCTATCGACCTGGTGCGTTACCAGATTGCCAACTGCTACATGGGGCGGATCGGCATGATCAACTCCGGTGGACCCTCGGGTCAGGATGATCTGCACCAGGCCGTACGCACCGCGGTGATCAACAAGCGG
>JASFJQ010000120.1:0-6607 GCA_050121305.1 Chromatiaceae bacterium | reverse complement strand
TCTGCCCCTTGGTCACCGAGCCTGGCATAAATAACTGATCCAGATGGAGTTGTTCCAATTACCCCAAAGCCGGGGTAAGATTTCCACGATATGAAAATTTAATCCCAAATTAGCGAAATTCGAAAATCAGTGGGCATTTGTGGCCCTGACTCGCGCGATTTTTCACAATATGCAAAATGATTCTGAAAGGATGGAAAGCGTACGCGGCGGACGCATCCAGGTGATAGACCGCGCGGCGGCCCTGCTGGATGCGATCGCTCGCTACCCGGAGCCCGTCAGCCTCAAGATCCTGGGCGCCGAGACCGGCCTGCACGCATCGACGGCGCATCGCATCCTGGCGTCCTTGATCGACAACCGATTCGTGGAGCGCGATGTGACGGGCCGCTATCGCTTGGGCATCCACCTGCTGCAGCTCGGCGTACGTCTGCACAGCAGCATCGACTTGCGTTCCGTCGCGCTGCCGGTAATGGAGGCGCTGCGCGACAGACTCGGCGAATCGGTGAATCTGACGATCCGCGAGGGCGACGTGGTGGTCTATCTGGAAAAGGCAACACCCAATCGGATGATGCATGTGCAGCAGGTGGTCGGCAGCCGCGCGCCATTGCATGTGACCGCGGTCGGCAAGCTCCTGCTGGGCGCCGCGGGGGAAGAGGCGATACGCGGTTATGCACAGCGCACCAACCTGCCGTCCTACACGCGCAACACCCTCTCTACGCTCCCCCGCCTCATCGCTGAGTGCAATGCGGCGATTGCGCAGGGCTACGCACTGGACAATGAAGAGGCGGAGATCGACGTCGGTTGCATCGGCGTGCTGCTGAGAGACGGCACCGGCAGCCCGGTCGCCGGACTCTCGGTATCCGCCCCGATCGAGCGCCGGCGCCTGGCCTGGGTGGATGAGGTCATCGAGGCCGGCAAGACCATCTCGGCACAGCTCGGGTATCACGCGGAGCAGTGACCTGCGCAACCGCGTCTCTCCAGGCTGTATTGTGAACTCCCGAATGGGCCCGGGAATCGCAGCAGTCGCCGCGAAGCTGGTGAGATTTCCGGGCCGGCTGGCTAATTGCTACCTCTGCGGGCGATGATTGGCCAATGAACAAAGACCACGTCTGGGTGGCGGTAGGTTCAGCGTTATTCCTGGCCATTCTGCTCGGCGTACCGGATACGCTGATGCCGTCGCCGGCAAGTCGCGTCGCGGCGGTCGCGGTACTGATGGCGGTGCTGTGGATCAGCGAGGCCATACCGATACCGGCGACCGCGCTGTTGCCGATCGTGCTGTTCCCGGTGCTCGGCGTCATGCCGGTGAGCGAGACCACCGCCAACTATGCGCACCACCTCGTCTTTCTGTTCCTCGGTGGCTTCTGGATCGCGGCCGCGGTGGAACGCTGCGGCCTGCATCGCCGCATCGCCCTGCAGGTGCTGCGGCTCGTGGGATCGCGTGCCGATCACATCCTGCTCGGCTTCATGGCGGCGACTGCGTTTCTTTCGATGTGGCTGAGCAATACCGCCACGACCATGATGATGCTGCCGATCGGTCTGGCTGTCATCGCGCGGCTCGGACGCGACACCCAATCTCCGTTTGGCCGCGCATTGATGCTGGGCATCGCCTATGCGGCGACGATCGGTGGCGTGGCCACGCTGGTCGGCACCCCACCGAACGCCGTGCTGGCCGGGATCGTCGAGAAGACCCAGGGCTTGTCCATTAGTTTCGGACACTGGCTTCTGTTCGGACTGCCGCTTTCGCTGCTGATGTTGTGGGTCTGCTGGTTCTATCTAAGCCGCATCAATACCCGGCTGCGGGGACTCGAACTCGGCCAGGGCGGCGATACGATTCGGGCCGAGCTGGATGCCATTGGGCGGATGACGACCGCGGAGCACCGCGTACTGGCCGTATTTGCCGTGGTCGCACTGCTGTGGGTGTTCAAGGGGCTGGCCCCCTGGCCGGCGCTGCAGTCGCTGAGCGACTCCACGATCGCGATCGCGGGCGCGCTGGCGCTGTTCGTGATCCCTGCCGGCAACAGCATGCGCGAAGGTCTGCTGACCTGGGATGCGGCTGCGCGAGTACATTGGGACATACTCATCCTGTTCGGTGGCGGCTTCGCGCTGGCGGAGGGTTTCCAACAGTCCGGCTTGACCGAATGGATCGGCCAGCAACTCGATTTTCTGGTCCAGGTGCACTGGCTGCTGTTGATCCTGGTCGTCGCAGCGGTGACCCTGTTCCTCACCGAACTCACATCGAACACTGCAACCGCAAGCATGCTGCTGCCGATCGTCGCCGGCCTGGCCGCGGCCGCGGGTCAGGACGCACTGCAGGCCATGGTGGCCACCGCCCTCGCCGCCTCGTTTGCGTTCATGCTCCCGGTGGCAACGCCGCCCAACGCCATCGTGTTCGCCAGTCGGCAGATCAGCATCCGACAGATGGCGCAGGCCGGGATCGGGATGAATCTGGTCGGCCTGGTATTGATCACAGCATTCGTGAGCCTGCTGTTGCCGTGGGCCTTGACGCCGGGCGGATAGCGCCCGACCACCGGGTCGGTGGTGAGGGGACATCGAGCGTCGCCGATGTCCCGCCACCCACCAAGGGATCAATCGACGACGACGATCTGGCCCTGCATCGTCGGATGCAGGCTACAGAAGTAATTGTAAGTGCCTGGCTCTTTGAAGGTCTCGCTGTAGCTTGCGTTTGCACCCAGTGTCTTGGAATCGAAACTGCCGTCACGGGCAGTCACTGTGTGCGGGATGCTGCCCATCTGCGTCCAGGTCACGGTGGCGCCGCGCTTCACGGTGATCTGGGCAGGACTGAACTGCATCTGCGCGATCCTGACGGCGACATCGCCGGAGGCCGGCGCATCATCCGCGGCCATGGCGGCCGATGCAGCCGGTGCCGCAGCCGGCGCAGGCGTCGCCGCCAATTCCGCGGGCCACTGCGGCGGGGCCTGTGGCGGCAAATAGCCCTGCGCGGGACCGCGCATCGGCGGCATAGGATGATGGAAAGGTGGCCGCCGCATCGGAAGGTAGGGACGGTAGGGCGGCGGCATAGGGCCGTAGCCGTAACCATAGCCGGCCCGGCTATGCCCTTGCGTTCCGGCGTTGACCGCTTCCCAGGCCGTGCCGCTGGACAGCGCCACGCCCGCGGCGAGGATACCTAGGGTCAAATGGTTTCGGGACTTCATCGGTGCGCTTCTCCTTGACGAATCGAGGCCGAACACAGCGTCTGGCCATGGGCTTTCAAAATGTACAGTTTTTGACCCGACACATACCCGGAAAATATTGTACAATTCTGGGACAGTGTCTTTGGAGGTTGCAATGCAACGTGTACTCATCGTCGGGGCCAGTAGCGGGATCGGTCGCGCTTTGGCGCGCAGACTGGCCGGTCAGGTGGAACTCTGGACGGCCTCAAGGTCGCCGGTCTCGGAACAGGATTCCCACCACTTGCGCTGGGACGCCGCCGACGCCGCGGCGCCTTTCCCGGCCGACGGGCTGCCCGATGCGCTCGACGGCCTGGTGTTTTGCCCTGGGTCCATACGACTGCTGCCCTTCGAGCGCATCGATGATGCAGCGTTTCGCGAGGACTTCGAGCTAAACCTGATGGGCGCCGTGCGCGCGATCCGGGGCGCACTCCCGGCCCTCAAGGCGGCGCCGCGGGCCAGTATCGTGCTGTTCTCCACGGTCGCGGTCGGCACCGGGATGCCGATGCACGCCGCCGTCGCCGCCGCCAAGGGCGCTGTCGAGGGTTTGACCAGGTCTCTGGCCGCGGAGCTCGCGCCCAAGATCCGCGTCAATGCGATCGCGCCATCCCTGTCCGACACCCCGCTCGCGGGCAAGCTGCTGAAGACCGATCGCCAGCGCGATGCCGCCGCGGCACGCCACCCACTCGAGCGCGTCGGCGAGGCGGAGGACATCGCTGCCGCTGCGCACTTTCTGTTGGGCGAGGAGTCTAGTTGGGTCTCAGGACAGGTCATTCATGTCGACGGCGGCATGGGCGCGCTGCGGCGGTTCAATTGAAAGGTACAGATCGCGATGAGTGACACCGCAGACAGCGTAATCGACCCGCCCAAGCCACAACGCCCCGTCGTGTTGTTCGATGGCGGCTGCCCGATGTGCAGCCGCGAGATTGCCCACTATCGCCGTCTCCGCGGCGCCGAGGGGATAGACTGGGTCGATATCGCGACCGCGCACTCGCTGCAGGCGCATTATGGGGTGTCGCCGGATGACGCGATGGCCCGCTTCCACGTGCGGGATCCCCGAGGGCGCTGGCAGACCGGGGCCTGGGGTTTTGTGGAGCTATGGTCACACCTGGCGACCTACCGCTGGCTCGCCGGTGCCATGCGATCGCTGCGGCTCACCGGGATACTGGACTTTGCCTACACAGGCTTCGCGCGTTGGCGTCTGCGCCGACGCTGCGACGAGACAAGCTGCACCACCGATAGTACGACGGTGCGCACAGACAACAATCGGCCCTGAGGCCGGCAACACAGGAGAGCCACCATGCGCGTTGCACTATTTGGCGGTACCGGTTTCGTAGGCAGCTATCTGGTCGATGCCATGATCGCGGCCGGGATGCAGCCGGTGCTGTTGGTCAGATCTGGTCATGCCGGCAAGGTCAGGCACCCTGCCGAATGCGTCACCATCGAGGGCGACATAGCCGACATGGGCGCGGTCAACAGCCTGCTCAGCCAGGCCGATGCGGCGATCTACAACATCGGCATCCTGCGTGAATCCCCGGGGCGCGGCGTTACCTTCGACGAATTGCACAACAAGGCCGCACGTCGCGTGATGGATGCCGCGGCGCAACTCGGCGTGAAACGCTTCCTGCTGATGAGCGCCAACGGCGTGCGGCCTGATGGTACCGCGTACCAGCGATCGAAGGCGCTTGCCGAGCAGCACCTGAGGAGTACCGATCTCGACTGGACTATATTCCGGCCCTCGGTGATCTTCGGCGCTCCGCGCGGTCGCATGGAGTTCGCCACCCAGCTGCAGCGTGACATCATCGGTTCGCATTTGCCCGCACCGCTGTTTTATCCCGGCTTGCTGCCGTTCGGGGCCGGTCGCTTCGAGCTCTCCCCGGTGCATGTGGAGGACGTCGCGAGCGCATTCGTGACCGCGCTGCAAAGGCCAGACACGATTGGCCAGACCATCGCACTCGGCGGCCCGTCCGCGCTGTCGTGGCGGCAGATCCTGGAGACGCTCGCCGAGGTCGCGGGCAGGCGCAAGCTCATGCTGCCGGTCCCGGCGTTGAGTATCTCGATGGCCGCGGCGATGCTCGATCGTTTCGAGGATTTCCCGATCACGCGCGACCAGATCAAGATGCTGCTGGAAGGCAATGTCTGCGACAGTTCGGGGCTCACCGAACTCGGCATCACTGCGCGGCCGTTCGACATCTCCAATCTGCTCTATCTCAACAACACCGACGAGGGACCGGAAACATGGCATCAGAACGCCGCATAACCGCCTCGCGCCTGGGTCGCCTGGGTCAGCTCGGCCGCCTGGCCGGCGGCATCGCCGGCGGCATGGTCAGCGAGGGCGCACGTCAACTCTCGAACGGTCGGCGCCCGACGTTTGGGGATCTCTTGCTCACGCCGGCCAATGCGAGACGGGTCGCCGAGCGGCTGTCGGAGATGCGCGGCGCGGCGATGAAGGTGGGCCAGCTGTTGTCCATGGACGGCGGTCAGCTGTTACCGCCGCAGCTGAGCGAGGTACTGAGCCGACTGCGAGAGGATGCCCATCAGATGCCCCTGGGCCAAGTCGCCCAGGTCCTCAGGCTGGCCTGGGGTGATGGCTGGGAGTCGCGCTTTCAGCGCTTCAACTTTACCCCGATCGCGTCGGCCTCCATTGGTCAGGTGCACAGGGCCGAGCTACGCGACGGACGCGAGCTGGCGATCAAGGTGCAATACCCGGGCATACGCCGCAGTATCGATAGCGATGTCGATAATGTCGCGACGCTGCTGAGGCTGATCAACCTGGTCCCACAGGGTGTCGATTTTGCACCGGTGTTGGCAGAGGCCAAGCAACAGCTGCATGCCGAGGCCGATTATCAGCAGGAGGCCGCGGCACTGACCGGCTTCGCCCGGCTGCTCGAAGACGACACGCGGTTCGTCGTGCCGGCGGTCATCGAGGAACTCACGTCGAGCGACGTCCTGGCGATGGCGTACCTCGACGGCCAGCCGATCGAATCCGTCGCGGACGCCCCGGCGGCGCTGCGCAATCAGGTCGCGGGTACGCTGCTCGAGCTGGCGATGCGCGAGGTGTTTGAGTGGGGACTGGTGCAGACCGACCCGAACTTCGCGAATTACCTCTACGCGCCAAAGAGCGGGCAGATCCAGTTGCTCGACTTCGGCGCCACCCGCGAATATCCGCCGCAACAGCGGCGCGCACTGCATGCGCTGCTGCTGGCATGCGCCGATGGCGAGGACACCGATGTGGCGCGGGCCGCGCGTGCGGTCGGCTACCTGAAAGACGACGACGCCCCGGGATATTCCGCGAGCATCGTGAAACTGCTGCGCACCGCGACGGAACCCGTGCGCGACCAGCGCCCGTTCCCGTTCCGCAACACCGACCTGGCACAGCGCATGAGCGAGGTGGTGATCGACATGCGGGTGCGCGAGAAATT
>JASFJQ010000119.1:0-6647 GCA_050121305.1 Chromatiaceae bacterium | reverse complement strand
CAGCAAGGATCCGGCTGCGACTTCGGTTCTCCGAGTGGGCGATCGGCGCCTTCGTAGATGACGACGTGCTGACCCTCTCTCCAGAGCATCGCGTCGGTGACGCTCTGAGATTGTATCGGGGCAGTGGCCATCGCACCGGTCAAACGCTTGCTGTTGTAGATGGCGGGCGCCGACTGATCGGGGTCGTTGATCTGCTTGAACTCCTGAACAGCCCCGACCGACGTGTTGTTCGAAATATGATGCAGCCTGCCATGCATGTGCTCAGTGCGCGCACCGCCCTGCAGGCGGTCGTCGACCACCCGGCCTGGGCGACCCACGACAATCTGCCGGTTATCAGTCGTCAAGGGCTATTTCAAGGCGTATTGCGCCGTTCCAAGGTTCTTGAACAGGAAACTCACGCAATCAAAGACACCATCGAGCGCAACGAGACGGTCACAACGCGTGCCGCACTGGCCGACATCTTCTGGCTCGCTATCGGCGCACTGTTCGTCAGCCCCGGGCGGCCGGATGACCAGGATGCGGGAGATATCTGAGTGAAACAGGATCTTTCGAACGCCGTACATGCACTCCAAGGCGATCTGGTCGAGAACTTTCCGGACGACGCGGCGCAACTTCTCGAGCGGCAGACTCCGATCGAGATCGCCGAGATACTGAGCCGCTACCCTGCGTCCACGACCACGCCGGTCTGGGAGCGCCTGTCACCCGATATCGCGATACGGGCACTCGAATCCCTCGACGAGGTTAAGTCACTCGAGGTCCTACGCAACATCGACCCGACTCGCTCTGCAGCAATGCTCGCAATGCGAGACGAAGAGGTACGCAACAGGTTCCTCGCACTGCTCCCCGACAAAGAAGCCAACGAGTTGCGTACGATTCTCGCTTATCCGGCCGACAGTGCCGGCGCGCTTATGGATCCACGCGTGATGCTGCTTCGAGCCGACACTACAGTGCGGGAGGCACTGGCCCGTATCCGCGCACTGCGGCGACGGGCAACACGCCGGCTTTTCGTCGTCGATTCGGAAAACAGGCTCGAGGGCCAGGTCGACATTCAGGACGTCGCGACCGCCAGTGCAACAACCCGCCTGGAGGAGATCCAACGCCCGGTTAGGGCCGTGGTGAATTCCGTTGCACCACGCGAAGAGGTCGTCGAAATTCTCGAACAGTACAAGCTGACCGACCTGCCGGTGGTCGACGCAGAGGGCCGTCTGGTCGGTGTGGTCCGCTACCGCAATCTGGTGGCCGCCGCCGAAGACGAGGCAAGCGTCGCGCTGCAGACCATGGTGGGCGTCAGCAAGGACGAGCGGGCATTGTCGAAGGTATCGTTCGCGGTGCGGAAACGTCTGCCCTGGCTGCAGATCAACCTGCTGACCGCATTTCTTGCCGCTGCGGTCGTCGGTCTCTTCGAAAGTACCATTGCCAAGTACACCGCGCTCGCCGTTCTACTGCCCGTCGTCGCCGGCCAGTCCGGCAACACGGGCGCCCAGGCACTGGCCGTAACGATGCGCGGCCTGGCATTGCGCGAAATCCGAATTCGGCAGTGGCCGCGCGTGCTGTTCAAGGAGGCTTCGACAGCTTTTTGGAACGGCCTCGCGGTAGCGGCAACTACTGCGCTCGGCGTCTGGATATGGAGTGCCTCGACGGGATTGGCCGGGGTCATCGGCGTATCGATGATCCTTTCAATGGTAATCGCTGGCATCTCAGGCGCGGCCATACCATTACTGCTGACCGCCGCCAGGCAGGATCCTGCACAGTCATCATCCATCGTGCTGACGACAGTGACTGATGTGGCCGGTTTCTTGAGTTTCCTCGGTATCGCCTCACTGTTTTCAGACTTTCTCTAGCGCGCTAGATCTGGATCCATGGCCAATCGTGCCCGTCAAGCTTTCACCGCAATCGACGAGAGGAGTATCTGGCCATGACCTTCTCGATCAATTTCGGCGCGATGGTCATCAATCTGGCCGGCGGTCTGGCGCTGTTCCTGTATGGCATGCACAAAATGACCGAGGCGCTGAAGATCCTGGCGGGTGAGCGGGTGAAGGATATCCTGGCAAAACTGACCACGAATCGCTTCAGCGCCGCCTTTGCCGGCGCCTCCGTGACGGCGATCATGCAATCCTCCTCCATCACCACGGTGCTGGTGGTCGGTTTCATCACCGCGGGCATCATGAGCTTCCAGCAGTCGATCGGCGTTATCCTCGGCGCCAACGTGGGTACGACCGTTACGGCCCAGATCATCGCGTTCAAAATCACCAAGGCCGCGCTGTTTCTCATTGCAATCGGATTCTTCGCCGAGGTCATCGCCAAGACGCCGCGCATAAAGCATCTGGGTGCGATGCTCATGGGTCTGGGAATGTTGTTCTTCGGCATGGAGCTGATGAGCCAAGCCACGGCGCCGCTTCGGACTTACGCCCCGTTCATGACTCTGATGCGGGAGATGCAGAACCCCTCCTGGAGCGGGTGACGCCTTCTGCCGAAGGCAGTCCAGGGTTTGCCGCGGAGGGTGCAGATGGAAAAAGCGCCTGATCTTCTGAACGGGACCATCCTTTTCGTTTTGCACCGGTGGCCAGAATAGGCTCATCCCGGCTCGCCGCAATGGTCCAATAGGTGTTCCAAGAACGCCCGCGTCTTCGCTGGGACATGCCGGCGCGAGGGATACAGGGCAAACAAAGTCAGTGGAGCGCGCTCGTAATCTCCCAGGACCTTTACCAGCCGTCCATCCGCCAGGCCATCCTCAATGATGAAGCTCGGCAACAGGGTGATCCCCAGGCCCTGCATGGCCGCTTCCGCCAGCACATCGCCATTGTTGCTGCAGAAGCTGCCTTTGATTGCCACGGTCTGTTCGCCGTCGTCGCCACGGAAAGTCCACTCCTCGCGTTCCGAGATCAGGTTGTAATGCAGACAGTCGTGGTGCAATAGATCCTCGGGCGACTCGGGGCAGCCGCGGCGTTCGAGGTATTCGGGGGATGCGCAGGCGTGTCGCTGCACCGGTGCAATGGCGCGCGCGATCATTGATGAATCGGCGGGATAACCGATGCGGATCGCCAGGTCTGCCGCCACGTCGATCAGGTCGGTTTCACGATCTTCCAGGATCAATGAGATCCGCAGCTTAGGGTGCAGCTTGGCAAAGCTTGCGACCATCGCGGCGAGCCGCCGCTGTCCGAACGACATGGGCGCAACTACACGCAGTTCGCCTACCGGCTCTTGCGCAGAAGACGCCAGCGCATGCTCAAGGTCGTCAATCTCGTGAAGTAGGCGACGTCCCTCACGAAAGTAACGCTCACCGGCCTCGGTCAGGCTGAGCTTGCGCGTCGTACGCTGCAACAAGCGCACACCCAGGCGCTGCTCCAGCGCCTTGACCTGACGACTCACTGAGGCCGGCGTGGTCTCCAGGCGCCTCGCCGCCGCGCTGAAGCCATTCGCCTCCACGACACTAAAGAATACCTCTCTGTCGTCCATGCACGTTGACCCACCGTCGTTAAGCCCAACGCCGCGATTATTGCACTTTATGTAATGGTCTATTTCTTTTTGCGCGGTTTTTCATAATTGAGTGTTTCACTAAGGTATTAGCACTTACGAGCTTTATCCCGGAGGTAACATGATGTTGGCAATACGCAAGGCCGTCGATCGAGGCCACGCCAATCACGGCTGGCTAGACAGCTATCACACCTTCTCTTTCGGCGGTTACTACGACCCTCGGCACATGGGCGTGTCTAACCTGCGCGTGATCAACGACGACACCGTGGCCCCGGGCGGGGGCTTCGCAGAACACGGCCATAACGATATGGAGATCATCAGCTATGTGCTCGATGGTGCGCTCGAGCACAAGGACAGTATGGGGAACGGCTCTGTGATCCGTCCCGGTGACGTACAGCGCATGAGTGCCGGAACCGGCGTTACCCACAGCGAGTACAACCACTCCTCGGCCGAGCCGGTGCATTTCCTGCAGATCTGGCTGCAACCAAACGCGCTGGGGGTCGAACCGAGCTACGACCAGAAACACTTCCCGATCGAAGATCGCCGCGGCCGCTGGGTACTGATGGTTTCGCCCGACGGTCGCGATGGTTCCATCGCCACACACCAGGATGCACTGATGTTCGGCACACTGCTGGCGCCCGGCGAGGTCCTGGATTACCGGTTTGATGCCGACCGCCAGGGTTACCTGCATCTGGCTCGGGGGCAACTGCGGGCAGGCAAGGTCACGCTACGACAAGGCGACGGCATTCGGATTCAGAAGCACGAGCTGCTGGAGCTGGTGGGGATCGACGACGCCGAGGTCCTGCTGTTCGACCTGCCCTAACCCAATCTACCGATCTGCGAAGACTTTTGAGGAAACCGAGAGATGAAAAACATCAGCGTGGTTGTCCACAGTGGCTACGGCCATACGACCAATCAGGCCAACGCCATCACCAGCGGCATCGAGAGCGTCGGCGACGTCGCCGCCAAACTGATCGCCATCGACAAGGACGGCGAGATAACCGAGGCAGACTGGCAGGCGCTGGATGCATCGGATGCGATCATTTTCGGCTCACCCACCTACATGGGCATGGCCTCCTGGCAATTCAAAAAGTTTGCCGACGCGACCAGCAAACGTTGGTTCAACCAGGATTGGAAAGACAAGGTCGCCGCTGGTTTCACCAACTCCGCGTCGATGAACGGTGACAAGCATTCCACGCTGCACTACTTCATGACGCTGGCGATGCAGCACTCGATGCTGTGGGTGGGCACCGGTCTGATGCCGTCCAACACCAAGGCTGCGAGCCGCGACGACATCAACTACCTTGGCTCATTCGGCGGACTGATGGCGCAGTCGCCCTCGGACGCCGGTACCGACGAGGCCCCTACCGCCGGCGATATCGAGACCGCCAAGGCATTCGGCGTCCGGGTTGCCACTGTTGTCCGCGACCTGCTGAGGTAAGCGCATGGCCAATCCGATCATCGCCGACAACAAGCCGGTCAAGGTCAATCTATCGAAAGGCCAGGAATATCACTTCTGTACCTGCGGACGCTCGCGCAGTCAGCCATTCTGCGACGGCTCGCATGCTGGCACCGAGTTCACGCCACGGGTGATCGTCTCGGACCAGGATCAGGAGGCCTACTTGTGCGCCTGCAAGCACACGGCGAATGCACCTTTCTGCGACGGGACACATGCCCAATTCTCCGACGCCCAAATCGGCAAACAAGGGCCAGGCATCACTCAGAGAAAAGATGAGCAACCCGCCGCGAAGGCCACGCCCGAGGAGCCGAATGTCGAGTTCATTCATGCACTAGCCAAGGATGGTCTAACGAAAGTTGGCCATCATGGTCCAATGGCGGCGATGGGTGTACCCCGTAATCAACTGCCGAAGTGGGACGATATCCAGATCATGGTAGCCCAGCTGGCACGCAAGCCACTGATGGAAGATGTCGAGGTCGGCACTCAACTGGTAATTGGCCCCAAAGCCCGACAGCCCTTGCAGATGGACATCCCATTGTTTGTATCGGACATGAGCTTCGGCGCCCTCTCCGAAGAGGCCAAGATCGCGCTGGCGAAAGGTGCCGAACTGGCCGGCACCGGCATCTGTTCCGGGGAAGGCGGCATGTTGCCCGAGGAGCAGGCGGCCAACAGCCGCTATCTTTACGAGCTGGCCAGCGCCAAATTCGGCTATGACGAAAGGCTGCTGCAAAAAATCCAGGCCTTCCACTTCAAGGGCGGCCAAGGGGCCAAGACTGGAACCGGTGGTCACCTGCCCGCGCCGAAAAACATCGGCAAGATCGCCGAAGTACGCGGCATACCGGCAGGCCAGCCAGCGATCTCGCCACCCACCTTTGCCGACCTGGACACGCCAGCCGACTTTCGGCGCTTCGCCGACCGGGTACGCGAACTGACCGGCGGTATTCCCATCGGCTTCAAGCTCAGTGCCAACCATATCGAGCAGGACATCGATTTTGCGTTGAAGGCGAGCGCCGACTACATCATCCTCGACGGTCGGGGCGGTGGTACCGGGGCGGCACCGCTGTTGTTTCGGGACCACATCAGCGTGCCCACCATCCCGGCACTCGCTCGCGCCAGGCATTACCTCGACCGCTGCGGCGTCGGCCGCGATGTCACGCTGATCATCACGGGTGGCTTGCGCGTTCCAAGCGACTTTATCAAGGCCCTTGCGCTGGGCGCGGACGGTATCGCTCTGGCCAACAGCGCCATCCAGGCAATCGGCTGCATCGGAGCGCGCATCTGCAACAGCAATAACTGCCCGACCGGTATCGCGACGCAAAGACCCGAACTGCGCGCACGCCTCAATGTCGAGCGCTCAGCCGGACAGCTGCACAACTTCTTGCGCGCCTCGGTGGACTTGATGAAGGTCATGGCACGTGCCTGCGGCCATACTCACCTGCAGCAATTCAACCGGGATGACCTGGCTACGCTGAAGTGGTCCATGTCCCGACAGTCGGGCATCCCTTTCTCGGGTTTCGGCCAAAACCGAAGATGACGGACAAGTACTTTTCAAAGATCGTTCCAGATGGCCGCAGCAGGAAATCGGTGAGATACGCAGGTTAAGGCGAATGGCACTTACTTAGCCGATACGGGTTGTTACTGGAGGAAGCGTCGGCGGCACGGATGCCGTCGTCGAGCCTACATGGAGGTATTTACGGCGTCTTCCGGAAGAAAC
>JASFJQ010000118.1:0-6668 GCA_050121305.1 Chromatiaceae bacterium | reverse complement strand
TCGGCTCCCGCTCGACGGAGCGAAATTCGTTGAGCAGCCCGGTGATATCGACCAGGGGTTCCCAGCCAGGCGTGATGCCTCTCGGCGTGTCCAGCACCAGGATTGAATTCACCCGCACCAGGCGCGCGGTGTTCTCCGCCCGCTCGACGTATCGGGACAACCAATAGATGTTCTCTGCAACCCGCGATAGCATGCTTCGGTCTCCGCTCAGTTGGATTCCACGATCCAGGTGTCTTTGGAACCGCCACCTTGTGACGAATTCACCACCAACGACCCCTTGCGCAACGCGACCCGGGTCAGACCGCCGGTGGTCACCGAGATATTGCGGCCGCTGAGGATAAAGGGCCGCAGGTCCACGTGCCGTGGCTCCAGACCCTGCCCAACCACAGTCGGCACCGTCGAGATGCCGAGCGTCGGTTGGGCGATATAGTTGCGCGGATTGCGCTTGATCAACTGCGCGAACTGCTTGCGCTCGGCCTTGGTCGACCGCGGCCCGATCAACATGCCGTAACCGCCAGACTCATTCGCCGGCTTGATCACCAGCTGCTCGATATGCCCCAGGACGAAATCCCGTTCCTCGGCGTACATACAGCGGTAGGTGGGGACGTTGGGAATGCCGGGCTCCTCACCGAGATAGTAGCGGATGATGTCGGGTACGAAGGCGTACACCACCTTGTCGTCGGCCACCCCGGCACCGGGCGCGTTGGCCAGACCAACGTTGCCGGCCTTCCAGGCGCGCAACAGTCCCGGCACCCCAAGGATGGAGTCCTCGCGAAATACCTCCGGGTCGATGAATTCGTCGTCGACGCGACGATAGATGACATCCACCCGCCGCGGACCCGAGACGGTCCGCATGTAGACACAATCGTCTTTCTGCACACAGAGGTCGCGCCCCTCGACGAGTTCTGCGCCGATCTCCATCGCCAGATAGGCGTGTTCGAAGTAGGCCGAGTTATAGATACCCGGCGTAAGGACAGCGATCGAAGGGCGTTTGATCTTGCGCGGCGACAGCGACGCCAACATTTCGTAGAGTTGAATGGTGTAGTCACCGACCGGCAGCGGTGCATAGCTCTCAAACAGCTCGGGGAAAACCCGCTTGGTCACCAGTCGATTCTCGAGCATGTAGGAAACCCCCGACGGCACCCGCAGATTGTCCTCTAGCACATACAGGGTACCGTCGGTGTCGCGGACCAGGTCGGAGCCACAGATGTGCGCCCAGACCCCCTGCGGTGGGTTCACGCCGACGCACTGCGGGCGGAAGTTTTTCGATTCGGCCAGGACCTCGGGGGGAAACACCCCATCCTTGATGATCTTCTGCTCGTGATAGAGGTCATCGATGAACAGATTGAGGGCCTGCACGCGCTGTTTCAGCCCGGCCTCGACAACATCCCACTCTTGCTTGGCGATAATGCGCGGCACGATGTCGAACGGCCAGTTGCGATCGATCATGCCCTCGTTCTCGTTGTAGACGGTAAAGGTAATCCCCATCTCCTTGATCGCGAGGTCCGCAGCCGCCTGGCGCTCAGCGAGGTCACCGTTGTCCATCCGGCGAAACAGCCCTATGAGTTCCCTCGACAACGGGCGCGCACGATTCTTGCCAGCCATCATTTCGTCGAAGAAGGGGCCTGGGTCGTACTCGGTGAGATCTATCGACATAGCATTTTTTGCCGGGCGACTAACGCCCGTCACCTCAAGTGGGGCTGGAGAACCTCAGATCCAGGGTGTAGGGATGCTCGCACTGCGGCGTCTCGGTCGGTATGTGCATCTCCCCGATGGAGTGCCCGAATGACCAGAATCGCGTCAGCCGGCGGGACTCTGCCTCGTAGGCATTTACCGGCAGGGTCTCGTAGGTACGGCCGCCCGGGTGTGACACATGGTAGGTGCAGCCACCAAGAGAACGTTGCGACCAGGTATCGACCATATCGAAGACCAGAGGCGCATGCACCGGAATGGTCGGATGCAGTCCCGAGGGTGGGTCCCAGGCCTTATAGCGCACGCCGGCCACGAATTCACCGCGCTCGCCGGTGCACCGCAATGGCACACGCCGGCCATTGCATGTCACAACGTGGCGCTTGTCGGTCATACCCCGTACCTTCAACTGCAGACGTTCGACCGAGGAGTCGACGAAGCGCGCGGTGCCCTGCGCGGTGACCTCTTCGCCGAGCACGTGCCAGGGCTCGATGGCAAACCGCAGTTCCATTTCGATGTCGTCGACGTTGATGGTGCCATAGCGTGGGAAACGAAATTCCACAAAGGGGTCGAACCATTCGCCCTGGACCGGATAGCCCCAGCGCTGCAGATCCGATACTACATCGCGCATGTCTCGCTGCACATAGTGCGGCAGCATAAAACGGTCGTGCAGCTCCGTGCCCCAGGGGACCGGTTCCTGCGCATAGGGCTGCTGCCAGAAGCGCGCCACCAGCGCGCGGAGCAGAAGGCCCTGCACCATCGCCATACGGGCATGCGGCGGCATCTCGAAAGCACGAAACTCGACCAGGCCCAGGCGGCCGGCCGCCGAATCGGGAGAGTACAGCTTGTCGATACAGAATTCGGCCCGGTGTGTATTTCCGGTCATGTCGACCAGCAGGTTGCGCAGCACCCGGTCGACCAGCCAGGGCGCCGGCACTTCCCCGGGGGGCAGCTGATGAAGCGCGATATTCAACTCGTACAGACTGTCGTCACGTGCCTCGTCGACGCGCGGGGCCTGCGACGTGGGCCCGATGAACATCCCCGAGAACAGATACGACAAGGCCGGGTGGTTCTGCCAGTAACGCAGCAGGCTGCCCAGCACCTGTGGATTGCGTAGGATGGGGCTGTCTGCCGGGCTGGGCCCGCCCAGCGTGACGTGGTTGCCGCCGCCGGTGCCGGTGTGGCGACCGTCCAGCATGAACTTCTCCGTTCCCAGACGGGATAAGCGCGCCTCTTCGTACAGGATCTCGGTGTTCTGCACCATCTCCGGCCAGTTGTGTGCAGGATGGATGTTGACCTCGATGACACCGGGATCCGGTGTCACGGAGAATCGCTTCAACCGCGGATCATGGGGCGCCGGATAGCCCTCGATCACGATCGCCAGGCCGAGCTCACGGGCGGTCTCCTCGATGTGCCCGATCAGATGCAGCCAATGCACGGCATCACTTATCGGTGGCAGGAAGACATGCAGATTGCCGTCGCGCGGCTCGAAGGCCATCGCGGTGCGCACAAAATAGCGGCCCGACTGCTCGGCATCGGCCAGTCCCTGTTCGGCGAGTCCGTGAGCGCGCAGGCTGTCGGGCGGCAGTCCCTCTTTCCATTGGGTATAGCGCGCAGACACATCGCCGGCAGCGGGCAGAGCGCGGCGCGGCGCAAACGGATCGAGTTGATCGAGCGGCTGACGCAGCTCGGGTGGCTCCCAGGCCAGCGCATCCAGCGGGAGGCGAAGACCCATCGGCGAATCGCCCGGCAACAGGAACATGTGGCCGCGGCGGAACGTCCAGGGCGAGCTGACCCAGCGCTCGCCCTCGTGCTCCCAACCCAGCGGCAAGGCGTAGCCCACCACCTGGTCGAGCCCGCGTTCGAAAAGCCGTCGCAGACGGGCCCGCTCGAGCTTGTCTTCCAGGCGACTTTCAAGCACATCGACGTTTTCCGGGAGGGTACCCTCTTTCCACAGGTAGTAGAGGACATCCTCGAAGCCGGGCTCGACGTTGTTCGCGGGGACCCCAAGGCGGCCGGCAAGACGCCTGGCGAAGCTCTGTGCATCGCCGGCGTCGGCACCACCGCGCGACGTCGGGTCAGCCAACAACGCCTGATCCCGCCAAACCGGCTGGCCATCCTCACGCCACAGACATGACAGCGCCCAGCGCGGCAGCGGCTCGCCCGGGTACCACTTGCCCTGCCCATGGTGCAGCACGCCACCGGGCGCAAACCTCTGCCACAGACGACGCAGCAACACCTCGGCGCGTTCACGCTTGTGCTCGCCCAGCGCGGCCGTGTTCCATTCGGCACCGTCCATGTCGTCGATCGAGACAAATGTCGGCTCGCCGCCCATGGTAAGGCGCACATCGTTGTCATGCAGATCAGCGTCGATGCGCTCGCCCAGCGCCATCACCGCTGCCCATTGTTCGTCACTGTAGGGCAGCGTGACGCGAGGGTCCTCGTGTATCCGGGTGACTTGGTTGAGAAACTTGAACTCGACCTCGCTCTGATCCACCGCGCCACTCACCGCGGCGGCGCTGACATAGTCCGGCGTACAGGCCAAGGGTATGTGGCCCTCCCCGGCGAACAGCCCCGACGTCGGATCGAGCCCTATCCAGCCCGCCCCCGGCACGTAGACCTCGGCCCAGGCGTGGAGATCGGTAAAGTCCTGCGACGGCCCGGATGGACCGTCGAGCGATTCCTGATCCGAGGTGAGCTGCACCAGGTAACCGGAGACGAAACGCGCCGCCAGGCCCAGATGACGCAGGATCTGAACCAGGAGCCAGGCGCTGTCCCGGCACGAGCCGCGGCTCAGGTCGAGCGTCTCCTCACAGGTCTGAACGCCGGGCTCCATCCGAATCACATAGCCGATCTCGCTCTGCAGACGCTGATTCAGCGCGACCAGGAAGTCGACGATCTGCATGGGTTCGCGGGATACACTGGCCAGCCAGTCGCACAAACGGGGCCCGGACTCGGTAACCTCGAAATACGGCTTTAGTTCCTTGTGCAGCTGCTTCGGGTAGCTGAAAGGGAACTGGTTGGCATACTCCTCGACGAAAAAATCGAACGGATTGATGGTGACCATCTCCACCACCAATCCGACGTCGATCACCATCTTGCGGGTCTTCTCCGGAAACACGTAGCGCGCCACGAAATTGCCGAAAGGATCTTGCTGCCAGTTCAGGAAGTGTTCGGCCGGCTCGACCTTGAGCGAATATTGATGGACCGGAGTGCGCGCATGCGGCGCCGGGCGCAGCCGGATCTGATGCGGCGAGAGCGCCACGCTGCGGTCGAACAGATACTCGGTACGGTGGTGGAGGGCCACTCTGATGGACATTCGGGATACCTCGGTTAGGAGTTCGCCATGCTAACACTGAGCAAAAATGATGCCGACTTGAGTTTGGTGGGGGTACGGGCCGAAAACAAGGGGTTCCAAACAGTGTCGCTTTCGCCCCATACTAGTCGGTGTGAATTCGCCGAGCGAGGTGCTGTGAATGACTTACTGCCTGGGACTCAGTCTCGAAGATGGACTCGTCTTCGCCTCAGACTCTCGCACCAATGCCGGGGTCGATTATGTGACCACCTACAGCAAGATGCACGTGTTCACACCGACACCCGATCGCTTTTTCGTATTGCTGTCGGCTGGCAACCTGGCGACCACACAGGAGGTCGTCAATCACGTTCAGCGCGATCTCGATTACCCCGCCGGCGGGCCCAATCTGGCCAATGTGAGGTATCTGTTCGAGGCGGCCGAATATGTCGGTGCGGTCAGCCTTGCCGTGCAGAAAGAACACAGCGATGCGCTGGCGCAGTCTGGCGTGAGCGGCGAGACGACACTGCTGATTGGCGGCCAGATCGCCGGTCAACCTCACGGGCTGATGATGATCTACCCGCAGGGCAACTACATCACGTCATCGCCGGAGACGCCTTATCTGCAGATCGGGGAGAGCAAGTACGGCAAACCGGCGCTGGATCGCATCGCCCATCCCGGCCTATCGCTCAACCAGGGCGCGCGCCTGGCATTGGTATCGCTCGACGCCACGACCCGCTCGAATATCACCGTGGGGCCACCATTCGAGCTGGCCACCTACCAGCGAGACAGCCTGGTGCTGGGATGCCGCTGTCGCTTCGATGCGGACGACAGCTATTTGATCAGCGTGCGCGAGGCCTGGAACAACGGCATCAAGGAGGCCTTCGGCAACCTGCCCAAATTTTCCTGGGAGACGCCGCAGAACGAGAAGATCACCAAGCCGCAGCCAGTTCCATTGCCGAACAGCTGACCGGATTCGGTACCCGACGCGCCCGGCACCGACGGCTTGCGCTATAGCCCCAAAATCTAACCCGCCTAGCGAACAGACATCGCCATGAGCCAAGCCGCCAATACGCTGCCGATCGAGGATGTGTCAGCCTACATGCGTGACCTGGGCCATCGTGCACGGCAGGCGTCGCGGGCGCTGGCGGCGGCCGATACCGCGGCCAAGAACGCCGCGCTGCACGCCATCGCCGATGCCCTCGATCAGGTGCGTGCCGCACTCATCGCCGAGAATTCCAAGGACCTCGAGGCTGGCATCGGCAAGGGGCTGGACGCCGCACTGATCGACCGCCTCGAACTGACCGATGCGCGCATCGACGCCATGATCGCGGGTCTGCGCCAGATTGCCGGGCTGCCGGATCCAATCGGCGAAATCCTCGACCTGCGGTTTCGCCCCAGCGGCATACAGGTCGGGCGGATGCGCGTGCCGCTAGGCGTGGTCGGCATAATTTATGAATCGCGCCCCAACGTGACCGCAGACGCCGCGGCCCTGTGTCTCAAATCCGGCAATGCGGCCGTGCTGCGCGGCGGCTCGGAGGCGTTCCACTCCAACCAGGCAATCGCGGCGGCCATCCAGCAGGGACTCGCAGCCGCCGGGCTACCGGGCGACGCGGTCCAGGTGGTGGCCACCACTGACCGCGCGGCAGTCGGCAGCATGATCCACATGCCGGAATTCATCGACGTA
>JASFJQ010000117.1:0-6680 GCA_050121305.1 Chromatiaceae bacterium | reverse complement strand
CCGGAGAGCGTCGCGAGAGAGCGGTCGGCGAGCGCGTCCAGGTCCAGTGCTGCTATGTAACGCCGGGCGATGGCGAGGTCTGCGGCGCCCTCCCAGGCCAGTGGGGAGAGATGCGGGTGGCGGCCGCTGAGCACCGTCTCGAGTACGCTGGCGCCGAAGCCGCGGCTGCTGTGCTGGAGCAGAACGGCAATCCGGCGCGCGCGTTCGCGGGCGCTCAGCGTCTGAAGTTCTGAACCGCCCAACAGGATGCTCCCGGAATAGCCAGCAGAGCGCAGCCCCGCGAGGTAGTGCAGCAGTGTGGTCTTGCCTGCGCCATTGCGCCCCAGGAGCGCCCAGGACTGGCCCGGTTTGATATCCAGCTCCAGCGCTTCGCAGATGGTCTGTTGCCCGATCTGCACCTTGAGCCCGTCAATCTGCAGCAGGCTGCCCATCAGCGGGCCTCGCGCTGCAGCAGGAATAGGAATACTGGGACGCCGAACAGCGCGGTCAGTACACCGACGGGCAGCTGCAGCGGGCTGATCAGGGTGCGTGCCGCCGTATCGGCAAGGATCAGCAGGCTGCCGCCCAGCAGGCATGCCGCCGGCAGCAACACGCGATGATCGTGGGCCCCGAGGCGGCGCACCAGGTGCGGTGTGACCAGTCCGACAAAGCCTACCGCGCCGGCAGTCGTGACCGCCGCTGCGGTCAACACCGCGGTCAAGAAGAAGAGTTCCAGCCGCAGCCGCCGGGTATCAACGCCGAGCGCGGCCGCCTGCAGCATCCCCTGGGCGGCGACATTGAGGTCGCGCGCCCGACGCAGGGCCAGCAGCAGACCCCCGCCCAGCAACAGCAGCGGCAGACTCGGCGCAATCGCATCGGCCAGGTCGCCCATCAGCCAGAACAGCATGCCGGGCAGGCGGGCGGTAGGGCTGATGCTCAATGCGAAACTGATCAGTGCCGACCAGCCGGCCGCGACGATGATCCCGGTCAGCAGCAGACGGTCGCTGCGCCAGTCATCGCCATGACGCGCCAAACCGAACACCAGCAGGGTGCTGATCAATGCGCCCAGCGAGGCGGCCGGGGCATACCAGAGACTCGGCAGTCCAAGCAGCATCGCCGCCAGCACCGCCGCCGACGCACCCCCGGAGACGCCCAGCACATAGGGGTCTCCGAGGGGGTTGCGCAACAGTACCTGGATCAATGCGCCGGCCAATGCAAGCAGACCGCCGACGGCAAAGGCCGAGAGCGCACGCGGCAGGCGCAGTTCATCGATGATGCGATCATTGACGCTGCCGTCGTTGGCCAGCAGGTGCTGTAATATCTCGCCGGGCGGAATCGCGACGCTGCCGATCAACAGGGCCAGTGCCAGACTGCACCCGGCCAGCACGATGAAGGCGGCCAGCAGCAGGCCTCCGTGGCGGGGCGTCAACGCAGCGCTGCCTTCACAGATGTCGGTGTTCGGCAGGCGCTTGTTTGTCGCGCAGACTGATGATCGGCCACCCGCGTCGCCTCGCCTGAGCGGTCAGTATCGGATCGGGATCCACCGCGACCGGTCGGTCGACCAGCTCGAGCAACGGGAGGTCGTTGTGCGAATCGCTGTAGAACGATGCGCCCGCGAGCGTTGTGTCGTTTCCGACCAGCCAATCCTGCAGCCGGCTGACTTTGCCCTCGCGAAAGCTCGGGGTGCCGGCGACGTTGCCGGTGAATCGGCCGTCGTTGGTCTCCGGTTCGGTGGCGATCAGCTCCGAGATGCCGAAACGCTCGGCGATCGGTGCCGTGACGAAGGCATTGGTCGCGGTGATGATCATCAGGGTGTCGCCTGCGGCGCGGTGCCGTGCCACCAGGGCCTCGGCGGCCTCGGTGATCAGCGGTTCGATCTTTTCGCGCATGAAACGGGTCCGCCAGGCATGCAGATCCTGCATCCGATGCTGGGCGAGCGGGCGCAGAGAAAACCTCAGGAATGCCAGGATGTCCAGGCGTCCCTCACGGTAGTCAGCATAAAAACGTGTGTTCTCGCGTTCATAACTGGGGCCGTCGACGACGCCCAATTCGACGAGGAACTGCCCCCAGAGGTAGTCCGAGTCGCCGGCAAGCAAGGTGTTGTCCAGGTCAAATATGGCCAAAGGCATGGAAAAGGCCCTGCGGTCGGGATCTTTTGCAGGTGCACAACTATACAGGATTTCTTTTATAAGCAATGGCTTATGGTATGTCTGGACTTGCGGGTGGCCGCCATGCTGTGGAAAACTATCCAAACCGTAAAGGACGGCTTTGGTTCCAGTTGTGATCGACTCAGACGGGTTTCGGCCGAATGTAGGGATCATCCTCTGCAATGACCAGAACCGCCTCTTCTGGGGTCGTCGCGTCGGCCAGAACGCCTGGCAGTTTCCGCAGGGTGGAATCCATGCCGACGAGACGCCCGAGCAGGCGATGTTCCGTGAGTTGCAGGAGGAGGTCGGCCTGCTGCCGGAACACGTCGATCTGTTGGGTTCCACCGATCGCTGGTTGCGCTATCGTCTACCCAAGCGCTTCATTCGTCGTCACTCCCGTCCCGTCTGCATCGGGCAAAAGCAACGCTGGTTTTTGTTGCGGGTGCACTGTCGCGAGAGCGATTTCTGCCTCGACTCCTGCGATAAGCCCGAGTTCGACAGCTGGCGCTGGGTGACGTTTTGGCAACCGGTCAGTGAGGTGATTTATTTCAAACGGCGTGTCTACGAACGTGCACTCGAGGAACTCGCGCCACTATTGTTCCCCGACGGCGTGCCTGCACGCCCCCCCGGCAATCACCTGCGCCAGCAAGGTCGCTGAATCGACACGGTCAGCCGCGCATTTGCTTGAACGGCCTACGCCTGGCCAATCATCCCCGCGACCTCACGCTTGAGCCCGGTCATGGCGAGTATGCTTGAAACACTGCACCGGATAGTCAAGGAAGTAAATGCGGCGCCCGATCTCGAAAAGGCGCTGGGCCTGATTGTCAGCATGGTCAAGCAGGCGATTCAATGCGATGTGTGCTCCGTCTACCTGACCGATCCCGACGCCAGGGCCCACGTGCTGGCGGCCACAGACGGTCTGCGCCAGGAGGCGGTGGGCAAGGTTGCGCTACCACTCAACCGCGGCCTGGTTGGCTTGGTCGCGGAGCGGGCTGAGCCGCTGAACCTGAGCGATGCGCCGGCCCATCCACGGTATCTCCATATCACCGAGACCGGCGAGATCAAATATCGCGGATTTCTCGGCGTCCCTATCATCCAGAGCAGAAAGGTTCTCGGCGTATTGGTGGTGCGTCAGCATGCGCAGCGCGAATTCACCGATGATGAGGTCACGTTCCTGTTCACGCTGGCGGCCCAATTGGCGGGTGCGATAACCCATGCCCAGGCCAGCGGTGAGCTGGACACCCTGACGACACACACGCGAGTGGGACGCTATCTCGAGGGTCGGCCGGGCAGCACGGGCGTCTGCATCGGACACGGTGTGGTCGCTTATCACATGGCGGACTTGGACGCGATACCGGATCGCGCCGTGGAAGATGTCTCCGCGGAGGTGGCGGCCTTCCGCGCCGCCGTGGCGGCGGTCGAGGATGACCTGCGCCAGCTGCAGCGGCGGCTCAGCGGGGAGATACCGGCGGAAGACCACGCCTTGTTCGATGCCTTGTTGATGATGCTTGGCGGCGACAGCCTGGTCACCCAGACCATCGGGCTGATCGAGCAGGGCCAATGGGCACCCGGCGCGCTGCGCCAGAGCATTCGCGCCCATGCCCAGGTCTTCGAGAATATGGCGGACGTCTATCTGCGAGAGCGTGCCTCCGATGTCCGCGATCTGGGCCGGCGAATCCTGATGCACCTGCAGAGCGACAGTCCCCCGGATGCGGAGTATCCACCGGATACCATCCTGGTCGGTGAGGAGGTCAGCGCCACACAGCTTGCCGAGGTGCCGACGGACCGCCTGGTGGGTGTGGTCTCGGCGACCGGCTCGAGTTCGTCGCATGTGGCCATTCTGGCGCGGGCGATCGGTGTCCCTGCAGCCATGGGTGTCACCGATCTGCCGGTCCACCGGATGGAGAATCGTGAACTCATCATCGATGGGTATCGGGGGCGGGTCTATGTCTCGCCGGCGCCCTCGGTGCGCAGCGAGTATGAACGCCTGGCCGACGAGGAACGCCAACTCACCGCCGAGGCCGAGGGCATGCGCGGTCTTCCCTCGGAGTCGACGGACGGCGTCGCCTTCCCGCTGTTCCTAAACACCGGCTTGATCAACGAGACCAATAGCACCAACAACGATGACTTCGCGGGGATCGGGTTGTATCGCACCGAACTCCCGTTCATGGTGCGCGACCGCTTCCCGGCAGAATCGGTGCAGGTAATGAATTACCGACGCGTACTCGAGGCGTTTCATCCGCGTCCGGTGATTCTGCGCACGCTGGATATCGGTGGCGACAAACCGCTGCCGTACTTTCCGTTCGACGAACAAAACCCCTTCCTTGGTTGGCGTGGCGTTCGTATCTCGTTGTCCCACCCGGAGATTTTCCTGACCCAGGTGCGCGCGATGCTGCGTTCCGCGGTGGATCTGCGCAATCTGCAGATTATGCTGCCGATGATCAGCGGCGTTACGGAGGTCGATGAGCTCAAGATGCTGATCACCCGGGCGCACGACGAGCTGCTCGAGGAGGGCTATGCGGTATCGATGCCGCGCATCGGTGTGATGATCGAGGTCCCCTCGGCCGTCTATATGATCGAAGAGCTGGCGCGTCGCGTCGACTTCCTGTCGGTGGGCACCAATGACCTGACCCAGTATCTGCTGGCCGTGGACCGCAATAATTCCCGCGTCGCCGAACTCTACGACGATCTGCATCCTGCCGTGCTGCGTGCGCTGGAGCAGATAATCCGCGGCGCGCGGGAATTCAAACGGCCGGTGGGAATCTGCGGCGAACTGGCCGGCAATCCGCTCGCGACCATCCTGATGATGGGGCTCGGCGTGGACAGCCTGAGTATGAGCGCGGGCAGCCTGATGAAGGTCAAGTGGGTGGTGCGCAGCATCAGCGTGTCACGTGCCCGTCAGCTGGCCCAGGCCGCGCTGCGCATGGAGGATGCGCAGCAGGTGCGGCGCTTCATGGAGGGCGCACTGGATGATATCGGACTGGGTGGACTTTTCCGTCCCGGTTTCTGAGCCGAGCGGTGCGAATCCGACGTTTTCTTGACGGCCGCCAAAAACGCAGGGGTCAATTCTGGTTCATAATTAAAAGTTCACGATCAGGGCTAGGAGAGGGCAATGGATGAATCAGTCGTCGGCGCTAGCGGTGCCAAAGATGCGAAAGGGGTGAAAGACGCGCACGTGGTCAAAGCTGTTCAAGATAATCAAGATGCTCAAGAGGTCAAGGCCCAAGAGGCCAAGGTTTCGAGACAGGTCGAGTCGGCAAAAGAGGCCAAGGTTGCGAAAGAGACCAAGGCTGCGAAGTCGGTCGAGGCTGCGAAAAAGGCCAAGGTTGCGAAAGAGGTCAAGGCTGCGAAAGAGGCCAAGGCCGCGAAAAAGGCCAAAGAAACCAAAATCCTGAAAGATATCAAGGGTGCGAAGGCCTCAGGCATCGAAGGTAAGGTCCATGCGCCGAAGAAACCCCAGGTCTTCACCGGTGATTTGAAGAAGCTCGATAAGACCGCCCGCCGCGAACTCTTCCGTAAGAACATCTATCCTTACAGCTCCAAGCTCGGCCGCGCGGACTACGAGGCCTTCAAGTTTGAGTTGCAGATCGAGCTGCTTAAGCTGCAGAGTTGGGTGCGCGACACCGGGGAACGCCTAGTGATCTTCTTTGAGGGTCGCGACGCAGCCGGTAAGGGCGGCACGATAAAACGCATCATGGAGCACCTCAACCCGCGTGGCGCGCGCATCGTCGCGTTGGAGAAACCCTCGCCGCGCGAGTTGGGTCAGTGGTATTTCCAGCGCTACATACAAAATCTGCCGAGCGCCGGTGAGATCGTGCTGTTTGACCGCTCCTGGTACAACCGTGCGGGCGTCGAGCGTGTGATGGGCTTCTGCTCCTCGCCGGATTACCTGGAGTTTTTGCGCCAGACACCCGAACTGGAGCGAATGCTGGTGCGCAGCGGCATCCGTCTATTCAAGCTCTGGTTCTCGGTCAGTCGAGGCGAGCAACTTCGGCGCTTCAAGTCTCGCGAACACGATCCTCTAAAGCAATGGAAGCTGAGCCCGGTTGACATGGCATCGCTCGACAAGTGGGATGATTACACGAAGGCGAAAGAGGCCATGTTCTTCCATACCGATACTGCAGACGCGCCCTGGACGGTGATCAAGTCGGATGACAAAAAACGGGCGCGTATCAATGCCATCCGTCACCTTTTGCACTCAATCCCCTACGATAATAAAGATGAAAAGATCGCCTGCGCCCCGGATCCGCTGATCGTCGGCACCGCATCCGACATCTACGAAGACGGTGAACATACGCAGCTGCGTTGATCACCGTTCATGCGGGCTGAAGGAAGAAACGATGAGCGAACACTACGAAAAGCATTCCGAAGCGGTCAGCAATGCATTTATGCAGCTGCTTGACGAGCATGTGCGGGAAGGTATCGGCGAGGCGCAACGGCAACAGTTGGCGATGTTGATCGAGGCCGCGATCAGCACTGCAGTCTTCGAGCAGCTCGAGCATGCGGCCGACCAGGCCGATGCGCTGGGGCGGCAGATTCGCCAGCATGCAGAGA
>JASFJQ010000116.1:0-6711 GCA_050121305.1 Chromatiaceae bacterium | reverse complement strand
GAATCACGGATGAAGGTCAGTCCGACATGGGATTTCTTCACATCCACTGTCTTGGAGACCACGAACTGGGCATACAGCCATGCCGCCTTGCGGCGGTCGACCGGGGTCGACTCAAACAGCGTCCAGGAGCCGGCATCCTGATAGCCCAGCTTCTGGCCTTTCTCCCAGTACGGGCCGTGTGGCGACGGGGCCATGCGCCACAGCGGATTGCCACTGTCGTCGACCGTGTTGTTGCCCTCAGACTTCGGCGCAACCATCGACGCAGTAAACGCGGTGTACCAAAAGATCTGCTGCGCCACGTTGCCCTGCGACAGCGCCGGCAGTGACTGGTAGAAGTCGTA
Source organism: Chromatiaceae bacterium (assembly GCA_050121305.1). GTDB lineage: Bacteria > Pseudomonadota > Gammaproteobacteria > Chromatiales > Chromatiaceae > Thiosocius. Next base: position 6,370 of record JASFJQ010000116.1, on the reverse strand, counting down.
GTCGGCGGCGCCCGGCGGCGCGTATTTGCGCAACCACTCGTCCCATTTGCGGATGGCGTAGACAGCGGCCGGGCCATTGGTACCACCGCCACGGGTCACTGAGGCGCCAGCCGGGTTGCACGACCCCGGCTCCATACGAATGCCCCATTCGTCGATCGGCACCCCGTTGGGCAGGCCCTTGGAACCGGCGCCCGCCATCGACAGCCAGGCATCGGTCATGCGCCATCCGAGGTCCGGGGCGCGCTTGCCGTAATCCATATGGCCGTACACGCGCACGCCATCGATCTCCTTGACATCTTCAGAGAAGAACTTTGCGATGTCCTCGTAGGCGGACCAATTGACCGGCACGCCCAGATCGTAACCGTACTTCTCCTTAAAGCGCTTCTTCAGGTCGGGGCGGTCGAACCAGTCCTTACGGAACCAGTACAGGTTGGCGAACTGCTGATCGGGAAGCTGGTAGAGCTTGCCGTCCGGGCCGGTCGTGAAGGACTTGCCGACAAAGTCGTCCACGTCGAGGTTCGGGTTGGTCACGTCCTTGCCGTCACCGGCCATCCAATCGCTCAGGTTCACGGCCAGCTGCAGTCGCGAGTGCGTACCGATCAGATCGGAGTCGTTGATATAGGCGTCGTACAGATTGCGCTTGGTCTGCATCTGGGTCTGCACCGCCTGGACGACCTCGCCTTCACCGAGGAGCTGGTGGTTCACCTTGATACCGGTGATCTCCTCGAACGCCTTGGTCAGGGTCTTGGACTCGTACTCGTGGGTAGGGATGGTTTCGGACAGCACGTTGATCTCCATGCCCTTGAACGGGGCAGCCGCGTTGGCGAACCACTCCATTTCCTTCATCTGCTCTTCCTTCGACAGGACAGAGGGCTGGAATTCGTTGTCGATCCATTTCTTGGCCGCGGCCATGTCGGCATGGGCGACGCTGGCCAGCAGGGCCGACGTAGCCAGGCATGTCGCGGCGACCAGCTTGCGGTGACTGAGCATGGTGTCTCTCCTCTCGCGATGTTTGGTTTATTGTGAGGTGTAGGGGCAATGTAAGCGAAAAAAAACGAGTGTCAAACGAAATGCGATTCATTAGATAATCAGGGAATGCGAATCTTTCGCTATTCAGATTGAGCCCCCGCCGTCTCTCGTCGAAGTGAGTGTAGTCCAAAAAAGTTACAACAAGAAAAAGGCTTACGCTGGCGTTGCCAGCGATCCGTCGACGCCTCCCGCTATGCGGATGGCGACTTTCGTTTTGAAAATGTTTCTTGCAAAACGAAAGTCATGCGAAATAATATGAAACAGGCGAGAAGTCAGGGCGGGGAGCGGCAGATGCAGGCACTGAGTCCACGACAGACCGAGATCGTCAAGCTGGCGCGCGGTGCGGGACGGGTGATCGTGGATGACCTGGTGGAACGCTTCGAGGTCACGCCGCAGACCATCCGCAAGGACCTCAACGAACTGTGCGACCTTGGCGTGTTGCAGCGTTTCCATGGCGGGGCCATGTTCGCGGCCGGCGTGTCCAATGTGGGGTACGAAAGCCGCCGAAACATCTCGTCGGAGGCGAAGCGGCTGATTGGGGCGCGAACCGCGGAACTGATTCCGAACAATTGCTCGCTGTTCATCAACATCGGGACAACTGCCGAGGAGGTGGCGCGCGCGCTGGGCAACCATCAGGGCCTGATGGTGATAACCAACAATCTCAACGTCGCCCAGCTGTTGCGCGGGCATGGCCACATCGAGGTGATCGTGGCCGGCGGCGTACTGCGGCACTCCGACGGCGGCATCGTCGGCGAGGCCACCGTCGAGTTCATCCGCCAGTTCAAGGTCGATTTTGCGGTCATGGGCGTCTCCGGCATCGATACCGATGGTTCCCTGCTCGACTACGATTTCCGCGAGGTGAGTGTTTCCCGGGCCATCATGGCTGCCAGCCGGCGCTCGATACTGGTCGCTGATGCGATGAAGTTCTCGCGCTCGGCGCCGGTCCGCGTCGGCCACATCGCCGACGTCGATTTGCTTGTCACCGACGCGCCGCCCGAGGCGGAGCTGGCGCGTGTCTGTGCCGAAAACAATGTCACCGTCGAGCTTGCCGTCGGCGCGGGGGAGGGGCACCAGGGATGAGCGCCAAGACCAACGATAGGGGATCTCTGTCCCGACAGGAATCCGTGCGGCGGTTGAAGCAGACCGGTCGCTTCGACCTACTCGTGGTCGGGGGCGGTGCCACCGGTCTGGGTGTCGCGCTCGATGCCGCCACACGCGGACTCTCGGTCGCCCTAGTGGAGCGTGACGACTTTGCCAAAGGCACCTCTTCGCGTGCCACCAAGCTGGTGCACGGCGGCGTCCGTTATCTTGCCCAGGGCAATATAAGCCTCGTGAGGGAGGCGCTGCGCGAGCGCAAGGCCGTGCTGAACAATGCGCCGCATCTGGTTCAGCCACTGGCCTTCCTGATGCCGGCGTTCGGGACGAAGGGCCGACTTTGGGACAGGTTGTTTTACGGGACCGGCTTGATGTTGTACGACATGCTGGCAGGCAAGGCCGGTCTGGGTCACACGCAGTTTCTCAATCGAGCGGAAACCATCGAAGCCATGCCGGGCGTTCGCCAGGATGATCTGGTCGGTTCAGTGCAGTACTGGGACGGTCAGTTCGACGACGCCCGTCTGGCCGTCGCGTTGGCTCGCACCGCGGCAGTCCACGGTGCCGTGGTGGTTAACCATTGCCCCGTCCACGCGTTGCTGCATTCTGATGGCAGGGTCAGCGGCGCGTCGGTCACGGACACGGAAACGGGTGAGACGATCCAGGTAAATGCCCGTTGTGTCGTCAATGCAACCGGTGTCTGGGTGGATGAGCTGCGCCGAATGGATAGGGCAGCCGAGAGTCACATGGTGTCACCGAGCCAGGGTATCCACCTCGTAGTAGATCGCGAGTTTCTTCCCGGAGATCATGCCCTGCTGGTGCCCAAAACCGATGACGGCCGCGTGATGTTTGCCATACCCTGGCTTGGCAAGGTGATTCTCGGCACGACCGATACGCCGCGAGATGTCATCGAGTCTGAGCCAACGCCGCTGGTGGAAGAAGTCGGGTTCATCCTCAGTGAGGCGAGAAAGATTCTTGCACGCGCACCGTCGGCAGCGGATGTGCGTTCGATCTGGGGTGGCGTGAGGCCTTTGGTCAGGGCGCCGGAAGCGGAGGTGGCCAATACCAAAGACATTTCACGCGAACACGTGGTCGTGGTCGACGAGTCCGGCCTTGTGACGGTGACCGGCGGAAAATGGACCACCTACCGGGCCATGGCGGAGGACGTTATCGAGCGCTGCGTGGTGGCGGGGTTGCTTGAGACCGGCGAGCCCTCGCGCACGGTCGATCTCAAATTGATCGGTGCGCCGGAGACGGCAATCCACAAGATTTGCGATTCCCCGGGTGCGCATCTGTACGGTACGGAGGCCGAGCTGCTGGCCCAACTGCCAGGCCATCAGCGTGATCTGGGTATGGGTCTAACAGAGGCGATGGTGCGCTTTGCTGTTCGTCACGAAGCGGCGCGGACGGTGGAAGACATGCTTGCCCGCCGGTCACGGATTCTGTTCCTGGATGCAGAGTTAGCCGAGACCTTGGCCGAAGAAGTGGCTTCGATCATCGCCGAGGAAACCGGCCGAGCGATTGAAGATGTGGCCCGTTTCAAGGAATTGGCCCGGCGTTATCGGACATTGCCGGATTGATCCCGTTCCGAGGCCCCTGTGCAGATGGTCATGCGGCTATCCTACGAAGCCCTCCTGCTGCGGCCCGCGATACCCTCGCCATGACGGGTCTTACTCGCTGCAGGTTCGACGCAGCGTCGACTGCGCCTTCACCGCCTTCCACCCAGTGCCCTCCGCCATAGCGTCGTCCTCGTCACGCAAAATCGTAAAAGACGCAGGTCAACCGACAAGCTCGGAACCGTGGCGCCGCGTATCGGCTGAGGCGAACAGCGCGCCGGTACGATCTCGGCCCGCGATATTGAGGGCCCCGAAATACATATCAGGCGCCGGAAAAGCCCGGAGCTTGAAGATCTTCTTGGCCAGACTGGTGTCGACGCCGGGTTCATGTTGAAGCGTAAAGACTTCGTCGATACTTTCGACGTGAAACCTCGGTGCCATGGTCGCTGATCTGGCGTCCATGCCTTCCATTGCGAAATTGATCCAGCCCTGGAACAGCGACGTTGTGATCCGGCTGGCGCCGGGCGAACCCATGGCGATAGCCGTGCCTGAATCGGTCCAGGCGGTGAGAGGGCACATGTTGGATACGAATCTGCCGCCTGGAGGCATGGTAAAAAAACCTTGCGGGTTAAGTTCCGGTTCGCCAAGGCTGTTATTTAGGGTGATACCGGTGCCGGGAACAGTGATTCCAGAGCCGTAGCCATTGCTCATGGTAATTGCGACAACTGCGCCATCTTCCGTTGCAAAACTCAAATGACAGGTGCGGGGTGAAAAGACCTTGTCCAGGTATCTCTCGAGCCATTCGATCTTCAGGATCTTGTTGACGTTTTCTTCCGATAGACCTGTCTCGGACAGATCCCGTCGCAGTGAGAACATCATGCGCTGGATCTTGCTTTTTAGGAGTACCTTTTCGGCTTCGCTGGCTAGGTTTCCCAGTTCCGACTCATATAGCTGGATCATCGAGCCGAGCATGGCGCCGCCGATGCTGGGCGGTGGAGTGAGTGCCATGGCAAAACCAGCGGAATCCAAACGGATCGGCCTTCTTATCGCCGCGCGATATCTCGCGAGGTCATCGCGTGTCACGAGTCCGCCATTGGGCTGCAGTTCCCTCTCGAGCAGGACGCTGATATCTCCTTCGTAGAATGCGCGCGCGCCCTCCTCTGCGATGAGTTCCAGCGTGGCAAGGTAGTTAGGGATGGTGAAAACATCGCCTGCCCGCAGCGGATTACCGTCTGGAAAAAAACATTCCCGGCTATCCTTTTGCACCGCAAATACCGCATCTCCTGCCAGGTCGAGCCAGGCAGCGAGCGTCTGGTTCGTTGTAGCGCCGTACTTGGCGAAATGGATCGCCGGCGCCATGATCTCTCGCCAAGACAGGGTCCCGTGTCTTTGCCACGCGGACTCCAATGCCCTCAGCATACCGGGCGTCGCAATGGAGCCATGACCGACGTTGACGATGATTCCGTCACCGTAGGGGATATTCGCCTTGCGCCAGGAGGCATCGGCCGGTTTTAGGCCAGCTGCGGCCTGTGGCATCGCGTCGCCACCGTCGATTACTTCCGCCGCTCGCGAGGGTATCTTGATGTTAATGAAGGCGGATCCGCCGAGAGAGCACATCAACACCTCGGTATGCGCAGCCGCGATTGCACAGGCGACAGCGATATCCACCACATTCCCGCCTCGCTCAGCAATCATGGAGCCAGCGAAGACGGTATCGGGCGAGTCAGCGGCAATGGCGACTTTCGTAGCGTTAACCATACATCAATTGAAAATCCCCGTGTCGGCAGTTCGATTCTGTCCCTGGGCACCAATCAATTCAACGAGATAAGAGCTTTCTGCTTTTAATCCCTGTGTCACCCGGTACATCTTCGGTACACCTGTACCGGAAGTGGACGTGGCGACCATCACGAAAACACCGTCGAATACCTCGAAGGCCGTCGTCCGCAAGCGCGGTTGGCCGGTGACCATCAAGACCTTCCGCACTAAGCGCGATGCCGCAGACTGGGCGCGCCGCACCGAGGATGAAATGGTGCGCGGCGTTTACATCAACCGTGCCAGTGCGCAGAGGTTGCTGTTCGACAAGGCGCTGGATCGTTACCTGATGATCCCGGCATTGAATCGCTCGAATGCGATTTGCCCGGATTGGGTAATGTCCTGCCCAATCTGGGGTGGTTGCCGAAGGTAAAGCAAACTTCACGCGACCCGCGCCCTGGTAAGCCATGCTTTACTTCCGGGACTGGATGGTAAAGAATTCCTTACCATGAGCCCGAGATCCACAGGCCGTTACGTAACTACCACCGTCGCCGGCGAATCGGTGAAGGCCTTCGTCCCCGACACGCTTCCGCCCCAACTCAGCGCCCAACAGCTGGCGACGCTGGCCGAACCGCTGCGCGAGGCCGAGGCGGCGCTGGGCCGGCTCAATCTGGCCGGTGAGATGATCCCGTCGCTCGACTGGTTCATCTATGCCTTCGTGCGCAAGGAGGCTTTGTTGTCGTCGGAGATCGAAGGCACCCAGGCGACGTTGGTCGACGTGCTGGCCTGGGAGCAGGCCGAGCAGCCCGGTGCCTCGAACCTCGACGACATCGAGGAGGTCACCAACTACGTCGCCGCGATCAATCATGCATTCAAGGAGATCCATTCGCCCAAGGGCCCACCGATTTCCGTGCGCCTGCTCAACGATTGCCACCGCATCC
>JASFJQ010000115.1:0-6712 GCA_050121305.1 Chromatiaceae bacterium | reverse complement strand
CGTATCACGCCGCATCGAGGGCCAGGATCGCTCCGAATTGCGCGAGGCCATGAGCAGCCTGGAGATCCCGGAAGGCATGGGGCTGATCGTGCGCACGGCGGGCGTTGGCAAGAGTGCCGAGGAACTACAGTGGGACCTCGACTACCTGCTGCAACTCTGGCATGCCCTCGCCCAGTCGGGGGCGGAGCGCAAGGCGCCTTTCCTGATCTATCAGGAGAGTAACGTCATCATTCGATCGATTCGCGATCATTTGCGAGCGGATATCGGCGAGATCGTCGTCGATCGACCGGAGATTCATGCCCAGGCGCAGCAGTTTATCGAGCAGGTGATGCCGAAATATCTGCGAAAACTGCGCCTTTACGAAGATGAGGTGCCGCTGTTTTCCCGCTACCAGATTGAGTCGCAGATCGAGTCGGCGTTTCGACGCGAACTTCGACTGCCGTCCGGCGGCTCGATCGTCATCGATCATACCGAGGCGCTGACCTCCATAGACATCAACTCGGCACGTGCGACCAAGGGTGCCGATATCGAGGAGACCGCGCTCAACACGAATCTGGAGGCCGCTGACGAGATCGCCCGCCAGCTGCGCCTTCGCGACCTCGGCGGTCTGTTCGTCATCGACTTCATCGACATGACGCCATCGCGCAATCAGCGGGAGGTCGAGAACCGCCTCAGGGAGGCGATGAAAGAAGATCGCGCCCGCGTCCAGATTGGGCGGATCTCACGCTTTGGCCTGCTCGAGATGTCCCGCCAGCGTCTGCGACCCTCGCTCGGTGAATCGGCCCACCAGGTCTGCCCCCGTTGTGACGGCCACGGCTATGTGCGCAGTGTCGATTCCCTCGCCCTGTCGATCCTGCGCATCTTGGAAGAGGAGGCACTCAAGGAGAACACGGGGCGCGTCACCGCTCAGCTGCCGGTCGAGGTCGCGACCTTCCTACTGAACGAAAAACGCCAAATGATCGCGGATGCCGAGAAACGCCACGGTATCAGCATCGTGCTGATACCCAATCGAAATCTCGAGACGCCCAAGTATGAAATCGAGCGCACCCGACGTCAGGATCTGCAGGGCGACGAAACGCCAAGCCATGCGATGGAGAAAGATTTCGCGCCACAGGATCTCCCGCCGGCCGAGCGCGCCCAACCCAGCGTCGAGCAACCGGCCGTAAAGCAGATAGCTCCCGCGTCACCGGCACCCCAGCAGTTAGAGGCCGCACCTGTGCCCGTTCCCGCCGCGAGTACCGAGAGCGGCTTCATCAAACGACTGTTCAGCAGCATCTTTGCCTCTCGCGAAGGACCGGCCGCCGCCCCGTTGGAGGCGCCGGCCGACGAGCAGCCCGCCAAATCAGAGGCCGGCCGCCGCCGGGAAACGGGCCGCAGCAGTCAGCGCCGCAGCAGCAGTCGACAGGGGGAGCCACGTCAGGCCAAGGGACGCCGTGGCGGCCGCTCCGCCGCTCAGCGCAGCGAGGGCGACAAACGGTCCGCGAACAAGGAGAAAAAAGACAGCGCCAAGGCCGACGGCAATCTGCAGGACAAAGCGGTCACAGAACAGAAGAACGAAGAGCCCAACGGCGAAGGTGCCGTAAAGCGCAGCGCCCGGCGTGGCAGACGCGGAGGCCGGCGGCGACGCGGCAGCGCCGAAAAGGCCGCCGAGGAAGGCGCCAATGTGCAGAACGAGACCGGCGACCAGATCAGCGAGGCCGCCGGCGGCGAATCGACGGACCGGTCTGATCGTGCTGTCGCGGATGCTGCCTCTGGCAAGCAGGCGAGCGATAATCCTGCGTCATCGGCAACCGCGAGCGCGGACGTGGAATCAGCGCAAACGGCTACGACGAGGCCCAGACGACGCAGGCCGGCGGCGAAAAAGGCCGCAGCAGATGGCGCCGATATCGCCAACCCTGAGACCACAGCGCAGCCGCGGGCCACGGTGACGGATCGCCCGTCAGAACAGACGCCCGAGAAGCCGGCCGTCGACCTGCCCGTATTGTCCGCCGACGATCAGCAAAAACCCACGGCGCGAGTCGCGCACAGCGATCCGGGGGGCGCGGCTCCATCGCGGTTGGATACGGAGGTAAAGGCTGCGGGCGCAGCGGAATCGGCGACACCGAGCGTGGCCAAAAAAGACTGAAACGCAGCGCCAGTCTGCAATGGCGGCGTCAGAGGTGACGCCGCCTGATCTCTTCCAGCAGCCCCTGTGCGGCGGCCTCGACCAAGTCGAAGACGCGTTCGAACCCGGATGGCCCGCCGTAATACGGGTCCGGCACCTCTCTCGTCCGCATCTGGGGGGCGAAATCCAGAAACATATGGATTCTGTCGACGCGCTCGTCCGGACAGATCTCGCTCAAGGCCATGAAATTATCCTGATCCATCGCTAGCACATAGTCGAACAGCTCGAAATCTTCGGTCTCCACCCGCCGCGCGACGATGTCAGAGAGATCGATGCCGCGTCGGACCGCGGTCGCTTGCGCACGCTTATCGGGGGCGCTGCCCACGTGATAGGCGTGCGTGCCGGCCGAGTCGATGTCCACGAGCCTCGACAGTCCCTCGTTCTCTACCAGGGAGCGAAAAACCCCGTGCGCTGTGGGCGACCGACAGATATTGCCCATGCAGACAAATAGCACCCTAACCTTCTGACTCATCGCATTTAACCTGCTGTCTCCACGCGTCTTGTGTGCATACCGGGTTCTAGCCGAATCCAGCTAAACCCTGCTCCATCCCAAGGGCAGTTGCACATAATAGCTCTCGATGATGCTCTATTCCGTGCCGCCAAGTGCGACGGCAAAGACTGTTACCTGAATGACGGCAGCGACCTTTGGCTGTTCGTCCGCAAGCCGTCGAAGCCAAGGATTATACGCCGCAAGCGCGACGGCCGGAGGTGCGTGACCAGCCAATCTGTGCGCAAAAGTGCACACAAAGGCCGCAACGGGTTGATCAGGTTAGGTACTCACCATCGCCACACTCAGCGGCAGCCTGTCAGCCGTGACTCCAGACCCGATGCTCTGTTGTCTCTGCACCCGTGCCGGCTCGCGCCTGAACAGCGTGTGCAGCAGGTTGTTCTGGAATGTAGGGTTGCCGGTAAGGAACTGATGCCGTTCACACAAAAACATGGAGTGTGAAACCCGAAGCGGCGCGATGTCATCAAATCCGGGCAATAGTTCGCCCTGGTAGTGCCCAAGGAGGGAACTGCGGGTGACCACCGCATCGCCCGGATCGTTAATCAGATTGTGGTAGTCGATACCGACCGCCGGGTCGCTCATGGCCACGGCGCGTTCGCGTGCCACCATCTTGCCGCGCAGTTCCTCCACCACCACGCGGGCGACGGTTGCATCGCAGTCGCCGCCAAACACGTAGGGCTTGATGTCCGGCGGCCCTGAGTCACGCGCCATCAACAGCATGAAATTTCGGCCACGTGTCAGGTGCTTGGCCAGGTAGCGCTCGAGGATCTGCAGATAACGCCGGCCGGCCGCACCACCTCCCTTGCGCCGGATCGTACGCTCGCGGACATCGGGGTCGAAGATCGACCACTGCATGTCGCGCCAGGTATCCAGGTCGAATACATCCCGGGCGATGACATCGCCGCGACGATCCATCAGCCAGGGTATCGCCGGGTGCGGCATCAGCTGCGGGGCACCCGAAATCGTCGCCACGACCTCGGCCGGCACCTTTCGCAGGCCCATCTCCTCGCCGCGGATATGGGATAGCACGGGCTGCATAGTGCCGAGATTCGGTGTGCCCACCAGCAGCAGGCGCCGGATCCTAGACGCCCCGGCATAAGAGGGCCTGGCATCCGCACTGTCCAGGTGGTCTGCGGTGCCGTAGCGGGCGTAGTAACGGGCCAGCAGACCACCATTGGAATGCGCCAGCATATCCACCTGCAGGTGCGGATCTGCGTAGTCTGCACGGATACGCTCTATGAGTTCGTGCAGTTTTTCGACCGCGGCCACATTGTCCAGGCGCCAGTCGTAGAGATACAGGTAGTAGTTTTTCTGGTCTGGCTCGACCGGATCCCCCGGCTGCCGGCGACGATAGCCACCGGGACCCTCGAGGGAGTCCAGGATCTGGCCATAGAAGTCGCGCCCCAGGCCCTTGCGGAACACTCGATAGGGCTCGACCCTGCCCGCGATGGGATCGAGCGTGGCCTCATCAATCTCGACCTCGAGCCCCTTGAAGCTGCTGAGCAACAGCCTGGCCGATGACCGCGGCCAGACCTCCTCACCACTGCGCGTATCCAGCAGCCTCGACCCGAAGGCGCCCGGGATGACCAGCAACGGTGGTTGCTCTCTGCCGTCCGCCCGGCCGTATAGGTCATCCAGCGGGGGTTCGGATCTGCGACCACCGCCACAGCCGGCGGCCAGTGCCACCATACCGGCGAGGAATCTTCTGCGATCGATCGACAAAATGGGATCTCCCTCCCGGCTGCCCGCGACGGCGATCACGCACGACCCGGCAAATTCTTAACCACCGAGCCCGCGCCAGCGGTGGTAGCGGTGATTTAACTCGATGGATATTAGAAGCATCGGCACCGGATCAGTAGCTATTGAGCAACCGTTCACGCGCAACGCGAACCTATCCTGCAAACATCGCCCGGTAATGGCGGTACCAGTCACTCTGGAAGCGCTCCTTCGGGTCATGGTGTTTTTTCAGGCGCAGGAATTCCCGGAACTGCGGGTAACACGCCTGCACCTGCTCGGGTGTGGCCCAGCGGTGGTAGGTCAGGTAGTAGCTCCCGCTGTAGCGGATGCCGCGCTCGATCAGACGGCGGAAATCCATCTGGGTCTTCCGCAGCGCCGCCGGCGTGTGTTGGGTATGCAGGTTGAAGATGACGCAGGCATAGTCCTCTCTCGCCCAGGCCAAAAAGGTCTCGTCGTCGCGGCGGATCAGGCGTACGGTGCCGTAGACCAGGTCGACGTTGTGGCGGCGGAAGTCGTTCCTGGCATCTGCGAGGAACGCCGGCAGGGCGTCCCTGGGCACGTAGATCTCAGTGATCATCTCGCTACCGTGTTGCTGACACCCGATGTGATCCCCGAGCCGTTGGTGATAATCGTCGATGTAGATGCTGAGCTGGTGGGTGTCCGACCAATAGATCTGGCCGTCGGTCGAGAGATAGTAGTTCGCGTACATCTCGTAGGCGCGCGCCTTGTCGACATGGGCAAGCCTCAGCAACTCCAGCCAGTCTTCTTCCGCGAGCATCTTCTGTGGCGCGGTCGGTGCGGTGTCTCCCGCCACCGGACGATAGCAGGAAAACACGCCCTGATTCAGAAAGGCATCATTGTTCGGGTAAGTGCAGAACTGAAAATCACCATAACGGAAGCCGGCGTCAATGCGCTCCTGGAAACGGGCGGGGAGTTCGTCCGCGGCGACGATCTCCACATGGCGCTGTAGATGTTGGCGCGGTGCCAGACGCAGCGTGACCGTGGCGATGGCGCCGAACAGGCCGTAACCGCCGATGGCGAGCCGGAACAGATCCGAATGCTCACTGCGGCTGCAGCGCCGTATCCGGCCAGCCGCATCCACCAGCGTGAAGCCCTCGACGTCCGCGACCATCGGCTTGAAATCAAGGCCGCGCCCGTGGGCATTGGCCGCCAGGCTGCCGCCGAGACTGAGGCGGTCGCTGCCGGTCTGTTTCTGCAAGATCCCCCAGGGCGACGCTTCTCCAACCTGCGCCTGGTGCAGATAGCTGATCAGCGCCGGCCACTGAATACCGGCGCCGACCTCGATGGTACCGGCGACCCGATCAAAGGCGATGACTTCATCGAGCGCGTTCATATCGATCAGGGTGCCGCCGGCGGCGAACTGCTGGCCGCCCATGGCGCCGCGGCCCGCGGCGATACTCACCGGCCGCTGCTCAAGGCCGGCCTTGCGGATCGCGGCCTGCAGACCGGATAGGGTGTCGGGCTGAACCACCCGGTGAACGCGGGTGCGGTTCAGTAGCGAGTGGACGTCATTGACCCACGCGCCGCTCGGAGTGGACCTGGCCGTGGCAGGGATTACCGGGGGCTGCATAGATTCGGTTTGATCAAGCATGTTGGGCTCCTTGTTGTAATGTGTACGTCGAATACTCAGCACACGTTTTCCTGGGTCTACCATCAGTGTTACAAGGAACGTGCCACGCTTTAATAGAAAATGGTTGAGTTTTTAATCTATATACAACAGTAGGTTACGTTGAAAAAACAAAAGAGTGTGAACCTGTTGTCTATCATTAAGTGTGATATTTGTGTGAACACGAAGGTGTGGGCTTAGCGGCCAGCAATTATGCGAAAATTGAAAAGAGAGGGCGTTCTCGTACTCGGCCTATTGGCCGTCTCGGCCCTGTATTCTCTGCTGTTTGCGCTGCAGGACATCAGCGACAGCGAGATCATTGGTTTCCGCGGGCAACTCGAGGGGGGGCAGTTCGTCGTTTCCCGCGTTTGGCGCGACAGCCCGGCCGAGCTCGCCGGCCTGAAGTCTGGTGATGTTATCACCGGGATCGGAGGCAGACCCATCACCGATTGGTACCGGCTGTTTCACAAGGACCGGGCTGCCTATCACCGGGAACGGGCCCGGCTCGGCGACCAACCGCCCGGTTACCAGGTGCTGCGCGGGCATGAGCCGCTGGCCCTGCGGCTTATCCCGCGGGAGATCCGGGCAGCAGAGATCTGGACACACTACGGCTTACAGATCGGTCTTGTGTTATTCCTCGGTGGGCTGGCCATCTTCATCAGCCTGTCGATCACCA
>JASFJQ010000114.1:0-6738 GCA_050121305.1 Chromatiaceae bacterium | reverse complement strand
CGACCGACCGCAGCATCACGGTCGAGCGCTTCCGCGACGAGCTTGGCGACTGGCGGCTGTGCATCCTGTCACCGTTCGGCGCGCGTGTGCACGCCCCCTGGTCGATGGCCTTGCAGCAGCTGCTGTCCCTGCGCAGCGGGTTCGAGGTGCAACTGATGTACACCGACGACGGCATCGTGTTGCGCTTTGCCGATGTCGACGAGCTGCCCGAGCTCGAGACCCTGTTGCCCGATCCCGATGAGGTCGAGGAGCTGGTGACCGACCAGCTGGCGCACACGGCGATGTTCGCCGGGCTGTTTCGCGAGAACGCGGCCCGCGCACTGCTGCTACCGCGGCGGCGCGTGGACCAGCGCACGCCGCTGTGGGCACAGCGTCTCAAGGCACAGAACCTGCTCGCCGCGGTGCGCAAGTACGCCAACTTCCCGATGGTGCTGGAGACCTATCGCCAGGCGCTCAGCGACATCTTCGACATCTCCGCATTGCGCGGGCTGTTGCGCGATATCCAGGCGCGCCGGGTCCAGGTCCACGAGGTCGAGACGCCATCCGCCTCGCCGTTCGCACGTTCGCTGGTGTTCGCCTATGTCGCGGCCTACATTTACGAGCAGGACGCCCCGCTGGCCGAGCGCAAGGCGCAGGCGCTGACCCTGGACCGCAACCTGCTCGCCGAACTGCTCGGCCAGGCGGAGCTGCGTGAATTGATCGACCCCGGGGTGCTGATGCAGCTCGAGGCGGAACTGCAGCACCTGGCCCTTGACCGCCGGGCACGCGATGCGGACGAGGTACACGACCTGTTGCGTCATCTCGGTGACTTGGGCGAGGAAGAGATCGCCGCGCGCGCGCAATGTGACGTCCAGGCCGCGCTCGGGCAGCTGGCGGCCGAACGGCGTGCGATCCCGGCCACGGTCGCCGGCGAGCGGCGTTGGATCGCGGCGGAGAACGCGGCGGTCTATCGCGACGCCCTCGGGGTGATGCCGCCCGCGGGACTGCCCGAGGCGTTTCTCGCGGCGCCGGATGACCCGTTGGGCTTCCTCGCCTATCGCTATGCCCGCACCCACGGGCCTTTCGTCACAGGCGATCTCGCCCGGCGCCTGGGCCTGCGACCGGCGCAGGTCGAGCCCTCGCTGCGTGCCCTGGCTGGCGCCGGCGCCCTGGTACGGGGCGAGATCCGCCCCGGCGGCAGCGAACAGGACTGGTGCGACGCCGATGTCCTGCGGCGCCTGAAGCGACGCACGCTGGCGCGCCTGCGCGATGCCGTGGCACCCGTGGATGCGGCGACCCTGGGTCTGTTCCTGCCACAGTGGCACGCGTTGGGTGCCGGGCGTGAGGGTCTGGCACGCCTGGTCGAGGTCGTGCAGCAGCTCGAGGGCCTCGAACTGCCCTGGTCGGCGCTGCAGACGACAATCCTGCCGGGCCGGGTCGGCGACTTTCGCGTCGACATGCTCGACATGCTGGCGGCTACCGGCCAGGTGGTCTGGATCGGTCGCGGCGCGCTGGGGAGCAAGGACGGCCGCATCGCGCTCTACCTGCGCGAGCACGCGCGCGAGCTGCTGCTGCCGGTCGCTCAGGATATGCCCACCGAGCCGATTCACGAGCTGATCCTCGCGCATCTTCGGGCGCGCGGGGCCTCGTTCCTGTTCGAACTCGAGGACGCGGTGCGCAGCGCGCACGCAGACACCGACAGTCAGACCTTCAGGGCGGCGCTGTGGGACCTGGTCTGGGCAGGACAGATCACCAACGACACCTTCGCGCCGCTGCGCGCGCTCGGACAGCGCGCACGCGGCTCGCAGCGCCAACGCGGGCGCAGCGGGGCGGCCATGGCCGGCGGCCGTTGGTCGCTGGTCAGCCAGCTGCACGACATACAGATGTCCGACACACAGCGTGCGGTCGCGCACGCCAATATGCTGCTCGATCGCTACGGCGTGGTCAGCCGCGAGATGGTGTCCGCGGAGGGCCTCGCGGGCGGGTTCGGGCCGATCTACAAGGTGTTGTCGGCCCTGGAAGAGGCCGGGCGGGTGCGCCGCGGCTATTTCATCGAGGGCCTGTCGGGGGCGCAGTTCGCCCGTCCGGGCACCGTCGACGCCCTGCGCGCGGTGCGCCCGCCCGACGATCCCGACCTGGATGTCGAGGGGCAGGAGATGGTGTTTCTGCCGGTGATCGATCCCGCAAACCCCTGGGGCAGCCTGCTGCCCTGGCCGGAGACGGGCCAGGGCGGATTGGCCGCACGGCCGCGCCGGGTGGCTGGCGCCTGGCTGCTGCTGTGCGGCGGGGAGCCGCTGTTGTACCTGGGCGCGAACGGCAGGCAGCTGATCACCTTCGCAGCCCAGATGGGGCGCCCGGGCGTCGCGGCCAGGGCCTTCGCGGCGCTACACCGTATGCCGCAGATCCGGCGCCGCGGCACACTGATCGTGGAAAAGATCGATGGCCTGGCGGTGGACCAATCGGCTTACCGCGAGGCGATGCTGCGCAGCGGTTTCGTCAGTGACTATCGCGGTCTCGCCGCAGAGGCCTTCGCCTGATGCCCGAGGGCGACACCATCTTCAAGCTGGCCGAGTACCTGCGACCGGAACTCAGCGGCCGCCGGCTGGTGGCCGGGCAGGTGCGTGGGATCGCATCGCCGGATCTGGCCGGCCGGTGCGTCTCCGGGGTGTTCGCGAAGGGCAAGCATCTGTTCATCGCGCTCGACGACCGGCGCCTGTTGCGCAGCCACCTCGGGATGTGGGGCTCCTGGCATGGCTATGCGCCCGGCGAGCGATGGCAGAAGCCGCGTCGCCAGGCGTCGATCATCCTGGATCTCGGTGAGCGCGTGTTTGTCTGCTTCAATCCGCTGCAGGTCGAGATCCTGCGAGAGGCCGGGGTGCGCCGGCGCCGCCTCGATGTCGCGCTCGGCCCCGACCTGCTCGCGGCCACGACCGACTTCGGCGCCATGCTCGCCCGGGCGCGCGCGATCGCCACGCCGCAGACGCCGATCGTCGATGTGTTGCTGAACCAGCACATCGCGACCGGCATCGGCAACGTCTACAAATCCGAGGTCCTGTTCCTCGAGCGCCTGGAACCGCAGGTACGGCTCGGCGACCTGGACGACGATCGGCTGCTGCGGCTGTACCGCCGCGCACGTCGCCTTCTGGGCCGCAACCTGCATGGCGGCCCGCGCGTCACCCGGCAAGCGAATGACGACGCGGGTCGGCTATGGGTCTACGGCCGGACTGGACGACCCTGCCTGGTCTGCGATGACCGGATCCTCTCGGCAAGGCTGGGCCATGGGCTGAGATCGACCTTCTGGTGCCCCGTCTGCCAACAGCTTCCGTGAGCATCAGGCGGTCTGCCATGCGGGCTATTTCGGCCCCGCCCGCCGCCCTCCCCAGCCAACCGAGATCGGCACCGCGACTCCAGCGTCCCTGCTGCGTTCAGCTGCCGACCGGAAATGTCGCCAGGAGGGACTCCATAAGCTGGTTGACTTCCGGTTGAGGCAGATAATGATCGCCCTCGCGCCGCGAAGCGGTGAGACGATAAACAGGTTTGTGGCTGTGGGCGTCTACCACATTCACCACCAACATCACATGGCGTTCGGTCTCCGGCTGATATTGTTCGAAGGCCTCTTGCTCGTCGGCAATCGGCTGCAGCGCAAGCCCCTTGGTCTTCTTGATACCGAACACGAACTGAACGTCCAAGTCGGGGTCGGATGCCTTTTGCCGCAGTCCCTTCTTTTCCAATACATGGGCGATAGCTTCGCTGATGACGGTCTCGGCATCCGGTCTGCCTCCTTCGACTTTGAGCGGTGAAATCCGAAAGCTGCCGTATTGCTCGAGCGGGGCCTTTTTGTCCAAGGTGAATTCACTCTTGACGGGATAGCCGGACGCGGCGCCGGTCTTGGACAGACGCAGACGCAACGCCAGATTATTCGGAGAGTCCGCTTGCCGGAGCGCCTCCTCCTGACTGATGCGTGCTGCGGCCACCAGGTCGAAGAGGGCCTGATCGAATGTCTGGGAAGTGTCGTTTTTCGCCTTTTCCATGGCGTTCTTGATTTCGTCTACCCGTCCTTGATCGATCAAGTCCGCGATGTATGGGGTGACGATCATCAACTCCACCGCGGCGACCCGCTTGTTGTCGAAGCCGACACACAAACGCTGCGAGATCACCGCCTTCAGATTGAGGGAAAGGTCCAATAGCAGTTGCTTGTGAGCATCCTCGGGAAAGAAGTTGAGGATCCGGTCGATTGCTTGGTTGGCGTTGTTGGCATGCAGGGTCGCCAGGCATAGATGACCGGTTTCAGCATAGGTGAGGGCCTGTTTCATTGTCGCTCGGTCGCGCACCTCACCGATGAGAATGACATCGGGCGCCTCACGTAGCGCATTCTTCAAGGCAACCTCGAAGGATGCGGTATCCATACCAACTTCACGCTGATTGACCAACGATTTCTTGTTCTCGTAAACGAACTCGATTGGGTCTTCGATGGTGAGAATATGGCCGGCGCTGGTAGCGTTTCGGTAGTCGATCATTGCCGCCAGTGTGGTTGATTTTCCCGTGCCCGTTCCGCCTACCACCAGGATCAGGCCGCGCTCCTCCATTACCAGATCGCGCAAGACACTCGGCAGGCCGAGCTGCTCGATGTCGGGGATCTTGTCATTGATGTGACGCGCAACCAGTGCCACGTCCCCGCGCTGTCGAAAAACGTTAACGCGAAATCGACCGACGCCGACCAAATGCAGTGACTTGTTGAGTTCCCAGGTGTCCTCGAAGCTTGCCGTTTCGCGGTCGGTCAATACAGAGTAAATCAGCTGTCTGGCCTGCTCATTGTCAAGCACCTCGGTGCCCAGCGGCCTTATCATGCCCTCCACCTTTATCAACGGTGTGGCGTTGGCACTGATGAAGACGTCCGACGCATTCTGCGCGATGGCACCAGCCAGCAAGAGGGTTAGATCCGTGTTCATTGATACTTTTTCCTGACTGTCGTGGATTGACCTTAGCGGTGAAAGCGCCTTAAACCAAGGGCTCCGTCGCATTGCCGACCGGCGCGGCGAGCGCGAAGCGAAGCCGTGCGGGGGGCTCGGTGGACAGTACCGCATCGGTCATCCAGCAATCCTTGTATTCGCCGTCGCGCTGTCGGGACATCACCCAGAGGTAGCCGGCCTGCTGCCCATCGCTGGCGGTCACTATGACCGGTTGATAGGCGGTGTCGTCTTCGACCCTGAGCGGCCCGTATTCGACCTCGCGGTGATTCAGCAGGCGATCATAGGGGGGTGATCGAAGCATCTTGACGAAGCGCGGCAGTGGGCCGGTGACCTGCCGATTGGCGGGCGAGGCAAAGCGGAAGGTGAGGGCGATGCCTTCGTTGATCAGCGTGTTGGTGCGCAGCGCATCGAGCTGGATCTGCGTGACCTCGGCGGGACCGAACGACGGCGCCGGCGCCAATGCCGGTCGCGCACCCTCGGTATCCTGGGGGGCGTCGGCGGCCACCGCCCAGGCCGCGCCCGCTGCGCTCAGGCACCACAGCAGTAGCGCGGTGGCTGCATCGAGGGTGAGATCGTGGTGACGGCAGCGCATGAAGGTCCTCCCGACTTTCCGGAAGTTTAGCCTGTGTTATCTCAGAGACCGCGATGATCCTACCGGACAGGGGTGTTGGAGGTGCTTATACTGACCGGGTACCTGTTGGAACAGCCTGGAATGACAGCGCAACCAAGCAATGCCAGCGTCCTATTGATCGAGGATCATCGCGACATCGCCGAGATGGTCGGCAGCTACCTCGAGTCGCGGGGTTACACCATCGATTTCGCCGAGGATGGGGTGACCGGCCTGCATCTCGCTGTGGTCAACGACTACGACGCCATCGTGCTCGATCTGATGCTGCCGGGCCTCGATGGCCTGGCGGTGTGTCGCAAGCTGCGCGAGGAGGCGCGGCGCGATACGCCGCTGCTGATGTTGACCGCACGCGACACCCAACAGGACAAGGTCACCGGTCTGGATGCGGGCGCGGACGATTACCTGGTCAAGCCCTTCGATATCCGGGAACTCGAGGCACGGGTGCGTGCGCTGGTGCGCCGACGGCGTGGACAGATCGCCGCCGAGGTGCTGAGGGTGGCGGATCTCAGCCTGGACACCGGCACGCTGGAGGTGTCGCGGGCGGGCAGGCCGCTGACGCTGACGCCGACGGCGCTCAAACTACTGACCGCGCTGATGCGTGCCTCGCCGCGGGTGGTCAGTCGCCAGGATCTGGAGCGCGAGGTATGGGGGGACCTGCTGCCCGACAGCGACACCTTGCGCAGTCACCTATACACGCTGCGCAAGGTGATCGACAAGCCGTTCGAGCGGCCGCTGCTGCATACCGTGCATGGCGCCGGCTACCGCCTGGCCGATACCGATGCCCATTGAGGGCGGTCTCAAACGGCGGATCAGTCGCACCTTTCTGTTGCAGGCCGCGGCCATCAGCCTGGCGGCTGTCGTCAGTGTCTATCTCGCGGCGACCGTGATCAAGCACGTCTTGGTGACCGAGGCGTTGCGGCTGGAGGCAGAGTATTTCTGGCAGCGCCGGGCCGGCGATCCGGCGTTCGGGCTGCCCGACACCCGAAATCTCACCGGGTTTCTCGGCCGCATGCACGGCGATAGCCAGCTGCCCGAGGGTCTGCGCGATCTCGATGACGGCTTTCACGAGCTGGCGAGCGGCGCGGGGATAACCACGGTCTACGTATCGACCCGCGACGATCAGCGCCTGTACCTGGTGTTCGACGGTGAGCGCGTCAACGA
>JASFJQ010000113.1:0-6741 GCA_050121305.1 Chromatiaceae bacterium | reverse complement strand
CAGACTTCCCCCCAGGTCGTGAATTTCTCGCTCATGGTGTGGCGGACCTCCACCACGCGGCCGTTGGCTGCACAACGATAATCGTAACTAGGCATATCGAGGCTCCATTAGCAAAATCTAATGCGGATATTTTTCCGTGTGTCGGCGTTGTCGTCAACCGTGGCCGGTGAGATTTTTGGGTGGTGTCCCGCTCAGGGGCCTGGGAGTCCCTCGACGGCGCGCAGATAGCTGACCATCGCCTGGCGATCCGCGGCGTGGAGTTTCGAGGTGGTGTTGTCCACCACATCGGCCATCAGGCTTCCGGTGTAGTCGCCGTCGGGCAGTTGGCCGGTCTCCAGGAAGTAGTCCAGATCGTCGTCATCCCATTTACCGATGCCGGCGGCGCGGTCGGGCGTAATATTCGGCACTTTCTCACCCTCCGGGCCAAGGTCCGTACCGGCCAGATAGCGCGTCCGAATCGACACCCCCAGCCAGTTGCGCGGGGTATGACATTCGCCGCAGTGGCCCAGGGCGTCGACCAAATAGCGCCCGCGCTCGAGTTCTGGATCGGCCGGCGCTGGCGCTGGCTCGCCCAGGACCCACCACTGCCAGGGCTTCATCATCCAGCGGAATAGCCACCAGGGGGTGTCGTGCTCACGATTGGTCTGCGACTGCGCGGTACGGGTCTGCAGATAATCGAAGATCTTGCCCGCATCGGTATCCGTCATCAGGCGATAGGAGGGATAGGGGAAGACCGGATAATAGGCGCTGCCATCGGGCGCGGTTCCGTGCTTCAAGGCCGCAATGAATTCGCGCCGCGACCAGTCGCCGATGCCGGTCTGACGGTCCGGGCTGATATTGGGCGAGTAGAATGTCCCGTAGGGGGTCGCAAAGGGTCGACCGCCGGCGAGCGGCTCGCCGCCCTTCGCGGTGTGGCAGCCTAGGCAGCCGGCGGCATGGAACAGATATTCTCCGTCGTCAGCAGATGCGGCGGCCGCCCCGGCGAGCAGGAACAGCAACAGCCAGGGCGTCATGGCTCAGTTCTTTTTCTGGCGAAACTCTTTGTGGCAGGCCTTGCAGGACTCTCCGACGTCTCGATAGCTCGCCCCGATCTTTTCCTTGTCGCCAGCCGCGACCGCGGCGGCGAAGGCTGCGGTCGCGGTCTTCGCATCGTCCGCGGCCTTGTCGAACGCGGCACGGTCGCTCCAGATCTCCTCCTTGGCCCTGGTCTCGCCAAAGTCGGATCCCTCGGGGAACAGGCCGCTGATATCGGCACTCAGCGCAGCCAGTGCATTGGCATGCATCGCCAGCGCGCCCTCGGGTGACACCTTGCCGCGGACGATCTGGCCGGCGGCCCCGCTGTGGCCGCCGATCGCCGACATTACGGCCTGGCGGTAATCGATGTAGTTCTCGGGATCTTCCGCCTGGGCGGCGGCAGTGGCGGTGATCAGTGCAGTGGCGATGACAGCGGTCCTTAACATGGCGTTCCTCGATGTTGTTTGATGCGTGCCCACGAAATGTAGCAATCGTTCGTGCGTTGGGTATGGCGGAGTTCCCGGCAGCTTAATACGGTTTTCGAACGCTCGCGCGTGCGCGGACCATGAACTCCGCTGACCTGCGCCGGGCGAACGCGCTAGAATTCGCCGGCAATGATCCGCAAACGGCGGACTTTCCGACCCGCCAGCCATGCAAGACGATATCCTATCACTGCTCGAACAGCGCCTCGGCCCGGTGCATGCCCGTCAGCGCCTCGGCATCGAGTCAGAAGAACAGCCCCGGGTGTTCGGTGGGGGGCTGAATTTTTTTCACCCGGAGAACTGGTACTCCGCGCATGCGCTGATCGAATACGCGCTGCGCCTGTCCGGCCTCTACTGGATCGGCCACCGCAACACCCTGAAGATCAAGGTGCGCCGTAACGAAATCCGCATTGCGGGCCTCCCCGCCGCGTTCGACGGCTTCACACTGCTGCATCTGACCGATCTGCATGCCGACCTGAACCCGCCCGCGATCGCGGCATTGGCCGAGCTGGTGGCCGGCCTGGAGTATGACATCTGCGTCCTGACCGGTGATTACCGCGCAAAGACCTACGGTCCGCATGAACCGGCGGTCGACGCCATGCGCGGGCTGTGCACCCAGCTGTCGCAACCCGTGTACGGTGTATTCGGCAACCACGACAGCATACGCATGCTCCCCAGTATGGAGTCGATGGGGATTCGCATGCTGCTCAACGAACACATCGAGATCAAACGGGGAGACGACGCGCTGTTTCTGGTCGGCGTCGACGACGCCCATTACTACCGCGTCGACAGTGTCGCCACCGCAGCGGCCGAGGTCCCGCCGGAGGCCGTGTCCATGCTGCTGTCGCACACCCCGGAGATCTACCGACAGGCGGCGCACGCCGGGTTCGACCTGATGCTGTGTGGGCATACCCATGGTGGGCAGATCTGTCTTCCGGGTGGCATCCCGCTGACGCTGGATGCGAAGTGCCCGCGCTATATGGGTTCCGGGGCGTGGAGCTACCGGCAGATGCAGGGCTTTACCTCGGTGGGTGCGGGCACCTGCATCGTGCCGGTGCGCCTGAATTGCCCGCCGGAGGTCGTGCTCCATCGGCTGCGTTGCCATTGACCGCGGCCGCGTCAGCGGGAAGAATCAGGTCTCGGCATGCATTGCCGGGGTCCGGTCCACGGAGTCGTCGCGGGTGGTCTACCTCTGGTTGACAAGAAGGATGGGAAAACTCGGCGATCTCTGATCCGGGAATGCGCACCTTTCCGGCCGGTCTGTGTTGCGCAACGTCGATTTGCGCGTATATGGCAGGGTATTTGCGTTGGCCCCAGGGTCAACTATTACACGACGGGCGACGCGAGCCCTTATGCTCCACTTCTGTGCAGGCGCCTGGCGTGGTTGAGCCGAAATGGGGCATGCCACGCACGGTCTTTACTCTGCGGAGGTAAACGCGATGTTCAGCACGGGTCCCGATCGGTCGACGCGTGGCTTGGAGGGCCACGGTCTCTACAATCTTAACGAGATCTTCTGGAACCTGCCGACCGCGGCACTGTACGAGCACGCGCTGCGCCGCCGCGAGGGTTCGCTGTCACACCTGGGGCCACTGGTCGTGCGCACCGGTCACCATACCGGCCGCTCTGCCAACGACAAGTTTATCGTCGATGAGGCCGAGAGCCACGACCAGATCTGGTGGGGCACCATCAACAAGCCGATCCCGGAGCAGAATTTCGACATCCTGCATCAACGCATGGCGTCTTATCTGCAGATGAAAGACGTGTACGTACAGGACTGCTACGCCGGCGCAGATCCCGACTATCGTATGCCCATCCGGATCATTACCGAATACGCCTGGCACAGCCTGTTTGCGCGCAATCTGTTCATCCAGCCGGACCGAAACCAGCTGGTGGACCATGACCCTTACTTCACCGTGATCGATTCGCCGCGCTTCCACGCCGTCCCGAGCCAGGATCACACGCGCAGCGAGACGTTTATCTTGGTCAACTTCCACCAGCGCCTGGTGTTGATCGGTGGTACCAGTTATGCCGGAGAGATCAAGAAATCGATCTTTTCGGTAATGAATTTCCTGCTCCCGGACCGCGGTGTATTGCCGATGCACTGCTCGGCGAATATCGGCGCCGACGGCACGACGGCGCTGTTCTTTGGTCTCAGCGGGACCGGCAAGACGACGCTTTCCGCGGATCAGGCGCGCACGCTGATCGGTGACGACGAGCATGGGTGGAGCGACAACGGCATCTTCAACTTCGAAGGTGGCTGCTACGCCAAGATGATCAAGCTTTCGGCGGAGAACGAGCCCGAGATCTACTCGACGACGGAGCGCTTCGGCACCGTGCTGGAGAACGTCACCATGGATGCGGGCAGCCGCTCGCTCGATCTCGACGACAGTTCGCTGACCGAGAATACGCGCGGTGCCTATCACATCAGTGCGATCCCCAATGCGACAGTGGATGGTGTCGGCGGACATCCGCACAACGTGATTTTTCTGACTTGCGATGCCTTCGGCGTTATGCCCCCGATCTCGCGGCTGACGCCGGAACAGGCGATGTATCACTTCATCTCCGGCTACACTGCGCGGGTCGCGGGGACCGAGAAGGGGGTTACCGAGCCGTCACCGGTCTTCAGCGCCTGCTACGGCGCACCGTTCATGCCGTTACATCCGCGGCGCTACGCGGAGTTGCTGGGTGATCGTATCAGGCGGCACCAGGCCAAGGTCTGGCTCATCAATACCGGCTGGACCGGCGGCGCCTACGGCACAGGGGAGCGCATTGCGATTCCGCACACACGTGCGATGGTCAATGCGGCACTGGACGGCAAACTCGACGGCGTCCCGACCTGGGAGGATCCGGTCTTCGGCTTCGCGGTACCTGAGTCCTGCCCGGGTGTTCCGGAGCAATTACTGCGCCAACGCGACAGCTGGCCCGATCGCGCTGCCTACGACGCCCAGGCTGCGAAGCTCGCCGCGATGTTCAACGAAAACTTCGCCAGTTTCCGCGACGAGGTCACTGAGACAGTCGCCGCCGCCGGCCCCCGGGTGGAAAGGCCGGTCTGAGATTCCCCGACGGAGTGCCGCGATGACGGATTCGATCAATATCGACGGCCGCCGCTACCCCGCCTTCGATGTCGCATGGGGCGGTTTCGCGGAAGAGCTGTTTCACTATACGTCGCGCTACTACTGCGCCACGGAGTCCTTTGTGCGACACCTGGCGGACGACGAGGCCTTCAGTATGAGCGGCTATAAGGCGGCGCAGCTGAGCGGGGCGCAGCGCGACCTGATGGCGGCCGTGCTCTCCTGCACGCCGGATCGGCCCGCCGGCCAGGCGGTGGTCTCCGTGGTCTCTACCGTGATCCGGAAGGAAGATGGCGTAGATCCTGTCTGGGCGGAGCGTTTTCTGCACCGCCTGTCGCAGGTGCCGAAGGAGGGCATGGCCGATCATCAATACCACGTGCCCGTGGTACCGGCGGCCGAGGTTGCACCATTGGATCCGTTTCTCAGTATCGCCGAGCGCCTGCAGATGCCGGTGGCCGTCTGCGACCGCCATGTCGAGGTATCGATGCACCATCTCGCACAGCACCTGAGCTCGGTGAACATCGCGCTGCGCACCAATCTGCACAACGCCATTATCGACCTGCACAACGCGGGGTATGTGTTGCGCAATCACCCCCATCTAACGCACTCGGAGGCGCACACCATTGCAGACGGTGACGCGGTCTGAGTGTCTCCCTCAGCCCCGTGTTGCAACAGCACCGCCGGTAATAATCAACAAGGTGCCTGCGATGCGGTTCAGCAGGCGCGTCGCCGAGCTGTCGCGTAACAGCGCGCGGGCGTTGGCGGCAGCATAGGCGTAGGTCAGCAGGATGCTCCCGAGCACGAGCCCGACGACCGTGGCAAGCAGCACGATATCGAGGCCCTTCAGTTGGCTGAGGTCAACGAAAGCCGGCAGGAAACCCAGGTAGAACAGGATCACTTTGGGATTGCTGAGGGTGATCAGCAGGCCACTGGTCAGGTTTTGCGACCAGGCCGGCTCGGCGACGGCGGCGACAGCGGTGTGTGTCGGGTTGCTGCGCCATAGGGTCAGTCCGAGCCAGATCAGATAAGCGGCGCCCACATATCGCACGACCGTGAACAGCTCACCCATCCACTCCGCGACCC
The DNA here is from genome assembly GCA_050121305.1 of Chromatiaceae bacterium. Taxonomy (GTDB): domain Bacteria; phylum Pseudomonadota; class Gammaproteobacteria; order Chromatiales; family Chromatiaceae; genus Thiosocius. Next base: position 1,091 of record JASFJQ010000113.1, on the reverse strand, counting down.
TAGCCAGGCCATAGACCGCGAACATCAGGAAGATCAGATCACCGATCACGATACCCAGTACCACGACCGCGGCATGCTGGAAGCCCGAGGCGAGTGCCCGGCCCACGGTCGCAAATACCCCGGGCCCCGGCGTTGCGGCGAGTGCCGCCATGGCGACCGCGAAGGCGGCGAGAGAAAATAGGGTCATGGGTCAGCAACCGTTTGCGGGCGTGCCACCGCCCGAGATGCCAGTCTGCGCGGCCCGCGACCAGGCTTCACGCAGTGGTCGTTCGGGATAACGCCCGCCGATCGCCGATTGCGGTCTGTACGCCGTCCCAAAATGTCAGGCGCGCCGCCACGGCCTGCTCGGCGGCCGCGATCGCCTCTTGCCGGCGCGCCTCATCGCCGCCACATAGCCCGTTGAGCAGACGCAGCGACAGCGGGGCGTGGAAGTCTTCGTCCAGCTGGATGTGACGCCTCAGATAGACATGGAAGCTCGGTGCCTGGCGCTCGCCGACGCCGATGCTCTGCAAAATGGCGCGGAACATCCCCGGAATGATGTGTTCACGGCCCAGCGCCAGCGCGGCGGCGACACGGTGCGGTTTGTCTGACTCGATGAAATCGAAAGTGCTCTGGGTAAACAGCCGCGCCGGCGCCGGGATATCGTCGGAGTGCAGTGCGTCACCAATGTCTTGGTTGCGTACTCGCGCGACGAAGCGACACACGGGTCCGGTATCGGCGCCGACCTCCTCCATCGCCTGCAGATAGAGCACAAAGTGACTCGAATGGCCGTCACCCGCCAGGTTCTCGTCGGACTCTTCCTCGAGGACCAGCTCGTTGATGAAGCGCTGCACGCTGGCGTCTTCACCGGGCACCCAGGGATATCGGGTCGGTGCGACCACGGACTGTAGATACTTGATCAGCGACATGAAATCCCACACCGAATAGACATGGTGTTCCATGAAACAGCGCAAGTCGTCGATGGTGCTGACCGCCCTGTACACCGGGTGTTCGTGCAGCTGCGTCCGGAAGCCGCTGACGCTCTCGCTCGTGATCTGCTCGTACACCTTGTTGCGTAGCCCCCAACCATATGTACCCGAAGTGTGAAATGC
>JASFJQ010000112.1:0-6749 GCA_050121305.1 Chromatiaceae bacterium | reverse complement strand
CCGATTCACCGGGAAAAAGACAGATCACCGCGTCTCATTGGGGCCGCGCTGCATCCCGATTTGGGCCGGTACGGCGATCAAGAGACCCCTGTCACAAAATAACCCTTCATGGCTTGAGGCTATTTCAGAGGTGGACTAGGGTCCCCCCGCGAGCATCCAAAAAAATAATCAAGACGCGGCGACCAACACCGCAAGGAGATCGACTGATGAAAAGACGCGCTCGCAACCGAGACATAGCGCTCCCGGCCATCCTCGCAATATTCCTCGTTGTGCTGACGGCGGAAGGGCTCGCGGCCCCGCTGACCATCAAAGAGGCGAAATGGGAACGCGGCGACCGTCGCCTGGTGGTCAAGGGTGAGGGGCCACGGGAGGCCAGCATTGAGTTAGCAAATGCGGGTGATGGCAGTGTGCTCGGTTCGACGCGCGGCAAAGACGAAGGCGACGGCGAATGGCGCTTTGCCAAGAGACTCGAGGTGTCGCCGTGTCGCGTGAGCGCCGAGGCCGATGGTCAGATCGTCGAGCGGTCGGTCAAAGAGGCGGGCAGCAACTGTGATGCCGGTTCGGTACCGCCGCCCACGGAGCCACCGGTCGAGCCGCCGCCGATCATTGGCGAGTCGATCAATTCGACCAGCGCCAACACCGCGAGCGCCTTTCCGAAGGTGCCGGAACAGCCCTTCGTCAACACCGGTGAGTATGCGCTGTTGGCGGCCAATGATCTGGGTATGCACTGCGCCGATCTGGACTATCAGATCTTCAGTATCCTGCCGCCGTTTAGTGTCGTGCATGCGCAACTGATTCTGCGCGGTAATGAGCCACAGATCCTCGATGACACCAATGTCGATATGGTCTATTCGGCGGCCTCGTCGGCGAACGACCCTGCGCTAGTCAATACGACCGCGGCCGACCGCAACGAGGCGATCTTCAAGGGCAATTTCTGGGCGACCGTGGAGGGCGATGAGCATCCGCTCTGGTACGAGGTCTATTCACCGCTGTACTTCGGGTTGCTCGATCCGAACGACCTGGCTCAAGATATCGGCCTGCCGGTACCGGATTCGATGAAACTCCCCGGTGGTGACGAGAACTGCTTGGCCACCTATGACGGCACAAATCCTGAGGAACCGCGCGCCGGCTGCGACCTCGCCCAAGCGCTGATGCCAGGCGAGCCGAACCCCTACATCGTCAACCATCTGCAGCACTTCGATCGGTTCGACCGCGACTTCAACTTCTTCAACGGCCTGCTCGGTGGCGTCGGCCTAGGCGCTGTGGTGCCGGATACCAATTGGTTCTCGTTGGAGGGTGCGCCCATTCTGCCGGTCGACGATACGGGCCGCAGCAATGCCTATCCGCTGATGCGGGTGCAGGCGAAGAGCAAGAGCACCGGGCAGGTGCTGGCCAGCACCGATGTAGTACTCCCGGTCGCTTCCGAGGCCGACTGCCAGCAGTGCCACGCCGATATAGCTGACTGCCATACGGTCAATACTGAGTATGGCTACACGATGCAATGCAACGAAGAGGCGCTCGACCGCGCACATCCGGAGATACCGAACTATTCGGCGCCGGATGTGATGAGACTGGCCTCCGCTCCTGGAGACACGCTGGAACAGCAGTTATTGAATGCCGCCAAGATCAACATCCTGCGGCTGCATGATGCCAAGCATGGCACGGAACTGGACCAAAAGCGCCGTGTGGTCTGCGCAAGCTGTCACTACTCACCGGCCCTCGATCTGGCACAGCTTGGCCCGACCGACTCCCCGGCAACCGAGCAGACCCGGCACATCTCCATGTCGCGGGCGATGCATGGACATCATGGTGGACTTGTCTCCAAAGACGATGGTGCCGATCTATTTCCGGATATGCCATCGCCACGTGAACGCACTGCTGATCAGACGCAGAGTATCCTGCAGGACACCTGCTATGCCTGTCATCCGGGCAAGCGCACACAGTGTCTGCGCGGTGCGATGGCCAATGCCGGAATTGTCTGCCAGGACTGCCACGGTGATATGGAACAGGTCGGCAACGACTTCACGGCGGACTTCGCTAGCACACCTTTCCCCGAGGGCGCCGATTTGAGCAAGCGGGTGCCCTGGGCCAGCGAGCCAGGCTGCCAATCCTGCCACGTCGGAGATGCGATCCATCAGCCAGCGGATACCACCGGCTTCATTTATGCCGACGACAACATCCGTCTGCTGCAGGCCTACCTGGCCGACGACCCGGATGCCACTCCGATCAAGGCGGCCGATTCACGCTTTGCCGAGAATCAGGTGGTCAACGACGGCGGTGAGACCGTCGATCTGCTCTACCGGCTCAGCAAGGGGCATGGCGGTGTCATGTGCGAGGGTTGTCATGGCAGCACTCACGCGATCTGGCCGAACGCCAACCCCTGGGCCAATGACAATGTGACCGCGAATCAGATCCAGGGTCACTCCGGCACTATCACCGAGTGCACCGTCTGCCACGAAGGAGGCCTGGGCCTGACCCTCGACGGGCCGCATGGCATGCACCCGGTGGCGGACCTCAATTGGAACAAAGGGCATGAAGAGCTGGCAGAGCTTAACAGCACGGCCTGCAAGAGCTGTCATGGTGCGAACGGCCAGGGTACCGTGCTGTCACGCACTGCAGCCGCGCGCACCTGGGAATGCAAGGATGAGAAAGGCACGCTGTGCAATAGTGAAGACCAGATCATCACGGTCGCCAAGGGTACCCAGGTGAGCTGCACCCAGTGTCACGAGAACGAGATCAACGAGGGCCACGACGACTGAGTTCGACGAAGACAGGATGATCCATCACGCCCTGCCATCACGGCAGGGCTTCTTATTCCCTGTCGGACCTTGATTGCGGGCCGGGGGCATAGCGGCGATAGCCGGCCCGGCCAGGTTGTGCCCCTCAGCCGGGTGTCCCCGGATTGCCAGCGAGCACCGCGGCGCAGCTGAATAGCTGTTCGGCCACGTCGAGTGCGTGACCGGGTTCAAGGTAGAGGGTCACCACCTGAAAATGGCCCCTGGATGCGTCCCATTCGTTGGCCTCGAGGAAGATCTGTCCCTCGAAGACCCCGACAACAGCGAAATCCGCATTGTTTCTGTCTGACATCTTGCTGGGTTCCGATTTGCGCATGCGGTGCAGTATGTCGCCGGCCGGTGTTGGGGACTTGTCAAATCCGGCCAATGTCTTGTCGCAGGCGGTCAATATCCCTGGCTGTGGCAGAATCCCCGCATGGATACCGGGCTTCCGACCATTGGTCATGTCATAGCGCGCTGGCTAGAGTTTCATGGTCTGGACGCGCAGCGGCTATTTGCCGCGCAGGGGCTGTCGCCGGACGACCTCAGACCGCAAAGCAGACGCGTCCCCAGCGACAAGTGGGAGCGCATCGTCGAAGGGGCGTTCGAGCAGCTGACGGACAGCGCCGGCCTGAGTGCAGCACGGTGCTGGCACCCGTCAGACCTCGGCGCCCTTGGATACGCCTGGTTGGCGAGCTCGACGCTGCGCGACGGCTTCCAGCGGATGGCGCGTTACATGAAGATCGTCGGTGAACGGGTTAGCCTGGTCGCGCACGATACCGATCAGGGGTTGCAGATAACGCTGCGGCAGAAGCGCCTCGACCCCTTGCTATGTGCGCAGATCGCGGATTTCAGCCTGTCGATGCTGCTCGACATGTGCCGTGTCAACGCAGGCACCTCGCTACGACCGGTCGAGGTCACATTGAAGCGAGAGCGACCGGACTGCGTCGAGGCCTATGTCGATTTCTACGCCTGCGAGGTGCGTTTTTCGGCGGCGAAGGACAGTTTTACGCTGGCCGTTGAAGACGCGGACAGGCCGCTGCCGACCGCGAACAGGCAGTTGGCAGGGATCCACGACCAGGTGCTCGCGCAAGAACTCGCTTTGCTCGACAGGGACGACATCGCCGCCCGCTGCAAGGCGATCATACTGGAACAGCTGACGTCGGGTGAGGTCTCGATCGACCGTCTCGCCAAGGCGCTGCACATGAGCCCCAGGACGCTGACGCGGCGCCTGGCCTCCCAAGGCACCCAGTTGCAGAGCCTGCTCGACGAGACGCGTCGCGATCTGGCCGAACGCTATTTCGCGGACCCGAGAAAATCGATCTCCGATGTTGCATTCCTGTTGGGTTTCTCTCAGCAGAGTTCCCTGGCACGGGCCTCGAAGCGGTGGTTCGGGATGTCGCCCAAGGCCTATCGTGCATCGCACCCTAAACGGCGTGGCGGGTCGGCTCAGCGCCCCTCGACCTGATGCCGGCCGGTGAGATTTTCAGGCGAGTGACTGGCGCAGCATCTGTCCGATCGGAATCATGCGGGCTATTACCGTGTCGGTGAACTCGAACACCGTGCGGCGAACTTGATCCGCCACCGGGCCGTCGGGTCTTGGGCCGAGGTCACCGGCGAGATAGGCGGCATGGCGGCGCGCCTTGTCTTGGGTGTCTTCGATCAGTCGCAGCAGCGAGCCGTCTTCGTGCATGGCCGCCAATTGCACCCAGGCGACGGAGAGATAACCCGGCCATAACGCGATGTGTTTGTAGATGCTGGCTACCACTCGGTTTGGCCCCGGCTTGGCACCCAGCGCGTTGAGCGCCAGCACCTGATCGCTTATCTCGTCGGAAAGCTCGGCCACCTCGGGGATCGGTGGGAGGGGCAGGTCGGTGGAGGGCAGATCCGCCCGGGGTCGCGGTCCGGCCGGCGGCGCGACCGATTCGGCGAGCAGCGCGGACAAAGACACCATGTTCAGCAGATTGCCGCGGTTGTAGGTATCGAGGATGGCGCCGATGGTATCGCGGCCTTCGGCGCGGACGCCCACCAGCGACAGCGTGGTGTCGCTCAAGCTGGGCAGTTGTGGGTAGTCAAGCTGTGCCTGCAGGTGTCCACATTCACTCTCCACCCGCCCGGAGACGAACATCGGCTTGGCCGCCTGCCAGGCCCAACGCAGGCCGCCGTCGATAGTCGCAATATGTCGCCAGACATAGTTGATCGCGGAGACGTTCAGCGTCTGGCGAATATCGGCGTAGAGTTCGGCAATCTCGCCCTTCGCGCCGTGTTCGCTGATCGCAGGCAGGGTATCTTTGGCCATCGCGGCATTCCTTAAGTTGCTGGGCTCATGCGCGGGCACATACGACGGATACCCGGTGAAGTGCACGCCGAGCAGTGTATCGATGCGCGGCATCGATGGCGAATATGTCGCCATCCCGGACTTCGGCGGGACTGCCCCGCCATGCAAGACCCCTGTGGCTAGCCCGCATCTGTTATGGAAGAATGCCGCATGCAGACACCGCCCGAAACCCCAGTCTGGGCAGCCGCCGTTGCCGAGGCGGTCCCGCGGGATCTCTGCACTGATTGCGGCATCTCCCGCTCTGACGATCCGAAGCGCTGCGGGCGTGCCTGCCAGTTCATCAGGCCGGACTATCCGGGCCTCGAGGTCGAGGTCCACGGTCGCACCCGCGATGCCGGTCGCCCCGACGAACTCCACTTCGGGCCATTTCGCCGCATGCTGCGCGCCGCGCTCACGCCGCCAAGCCCCGGTGCGCAGTGGACCGGGATTGTCACGCGTATCGGCGAGCGCCTGCTGGAGACCGGTGCGGTGGACGCCGTGCTGACGATGGCGCCGGACCCCGACGATCCGTGGCGGCCGGTCCCGGTGCTGGTGACGGAGCCGGAGGGTATGGCGCAGTGCCGGGGCATGCGCATGGGTTATGCGCCGCTGCTGGCGCTCCTGGAACCCGCGCGGGAAAAGGGCTACACGAGGCTCGCGGTGATCGGTATCCCGTGCCAGGTCTATGCGCTGCGCGCACTCGAGCGGGAACTGGGCCTCGAACGGCTGTATGTGATCGGCACACCCTGCTCGGACAACACCACGACCGAACGTTTCCATCAGTTCCTCGATCTGCTCGCGGAAGATCCCGATAGCATTACTTACCTCGAGTTCCGCGCCGACTATCACGTCGAACTGCGTTTCACCGACGGTCGCGTCAAGGAGATCCCGTTCCTGATGCTGCCGCTGTCGGATCTACCCAGCGATTTCTTTCCGCTGACCTGTCGCACCTGCGTCGACTACACCAACGTGCTGGCGGATATCACCGTGGGCTACATGGGGGGGCAGGGCGAGCAGTGGCTGCTGGTGCGCAACCGGCGCGGCGAAGAACTGCTGACGCTGCTCGGCGACGAGGTCCGAGTGGCGACGCCGGGCAGCGCGGGCAGGCGTCACGGGGCGGTCAAGGGGTTTCTCGCCAACGTCGAGCGTGCCGCCGGTGGTCTGCCGCTGCGACGCATGCCAGACTGGCTGCGCCCGATCGTCGCCTGGTTGATGCCGCGCATCGGCCCGCGCGGCCTGGAGTTCGCGCGGTCGCGCGTCGAAATGAAGGCCGTCGAGACGATTGTCCATCTGCGCCGGGAGGCGCCGCGCCGCTTGAAGTCCATGGTCCCCGCCCATGTATGGACACTGGTTGAGCCCTACGGGCTGGCGCCAAAAGACGGCGAGGCGCCTTGAGTGCCGGGGACTGGGACTGCCGCTACGAGCACAAGGGGTCTTGCGTCGGCAGCATGCGGTGTCGTCGCTCAGGACAAAATCGCCTCGAGCTGCTCCTCCGTATAGCCTGCGTCCTCGCCGTAACGCCCCCTCAGGTCCTGGTCGGCGCAAATCCTTGCGCGATGCTTGTTGAGCCCTGCTTCAAGGTGGTGTTCGTAGCGCGTGCGCAGATATTGATGTCTTTCCCAGACCTTCTTGCGATCGCTGACCGACGCGGTCTCCTG
>JASFJQ010000111.1:0-6804 GCA_050121305.1 Chromatiaceae bacterium | reverse complement strand
GATACAACATTGAGGAGATCTTCATGGCTAATTATCGTGTGTTGATTGCGTCTTTGCTGTTGGCGGGTGGTCAGATCGCCGCGGCGCAAGACGCAGCACCTGCGCCTCCGCAAGCGGGCGCTGCCCCCTATGGCGCGCCTGCCTTCGGGCCGGGTCCGGCCCCCTATGGCGGCGGACCCTACAATCGCGGACCTTATGGCGGCGGTCCGTACGGCGGTGGTCCCTACGGCGGTGGTCCCTACGGCGGCGGACCGTTCAACAACGGCCCCTTCGGTGGTGGCAGCCCGATGCGTGGTGTGCCGTTCATGCAGAGCTTCGACATGTCACGGCCCGACAGTTTCAATCCGATGCGCCCGCGTGTCTGGGGGCGTGGTCCGCAGACATGGATGAACCCATACGACCCGAAAGATGGGCTATCTGACGCCTGGGATGACATGATGAATGCGCCCTCCCGCATGGGTCGCGTGCCGCCAGGCTGGAAGGCCCCCACCATCGATATCCCGAACCCAATCGACGTCGGCGATGAATTTGAAAAGAACGCACGGCGTGCGCCCAACATCATCCGCGACAACTTCACCTTCAACTGAGTCTGTCCGACGGACCTCGAGCAACCCCGCTGCGGCGGGGTTTTTGCTGGCTGCCGTGTGAATCCGCTTGACTATGTCGCTGCGCATCGCCCTGGTGATCTCGATATCCGTCCATTTGGCCGTGGCAGTGGCACTGACGCTGTCTTGGCGTGCGCCGGAACCGGCCATTACGCAACAGGCCAGTCCGCTGACACTGCGGCTGACGGTATCTAAGCCGTCGCAGCCGGCAGCAGTCGAACCGCCTCCTGTCAAAGACCAGGTGCCCACATCGGCCAAAGTCGAGCCCGCGCGGCCGCCTAGCGTTGAGCCCGCCGAACAGGCACCCGTCGATGCCGAGCCCCTGATAGCGAGAAGCCGACCCGTGCAGCCCAGGCCGCAGAAGAGGACGCTGCAACCGGCCTCCGGGACCGTGGAGGACAGCCCGCGGCCGACCTCCAGGGTGCATGAATCTATCCATCGTGAGGCGCAGCCAGGGCCGGAACGGACCGTGAGTGTGGCTAGGGCTGCACCGATTGAGGCCGTGAAACCCGCGGCGCAGGCCGCCGATGCCCAGCAGAGTCAGCACTATCTGGCGGCCCTCGCGGCCAGCATCGATCGCCGTAAGTACTACCCGCGTGCGTCGCGGCGGCGCGGTGAAGAGGGCAGGGTAGTGGTCAGCTTCGTGATTCGCAAGACCGGCGAACTAACCGATATCAAGGTCACCGAATCTTCGGGCTCGCGCCGCCTGGACGAGGCCGCATTGAAGACATTGCGGCGCATCTCCCCGTTTCAGCCCATCCCCGAGGCCTTGGCCCGCGATGCCTGGTCGATCACTGTGCCCATCGCCTTTCACCTCAACGGATAGTCCTTCCGCAGAATTGAAAAGCCCGGCGCTGGGCCGGGCTCATCGCTCGAGCGCGATTGTGTCGCTGGAATCTGGTCTATCGGTTCTCGCGGTTATCGATCAGGTGATCGACCACCGAGGGATCCGCCAGCGTTGAGGTGTCGCCGAGGTTCTCCAGCTCGTTGGCAGCGATCTTGCGCAGGATGCGGCGCATGATCTTGCCCGAGCGTGTCTTGGGCAGGCCCGGCGCCCACTGGAGCAGGTTGACCTTGGCAATCGGACCGATTTCGCTGCGCACCAGTTGGACCAGCTCGGCCTTGAGTTCATCGCTGCCTTGCTCACCGGCCATCAGGGTGACGTAGGCGTAGATCCCCTGGCCGGTCAATTCATGCGGGTAGCCGACCACGGCCGCCTCGGCCACCTTGTCGTGCAACACCAGTGCGGACTCGATCTCGGCAGTACCCAGGCGGTGCCCGGAGACGTTGAGGACGTCATCGACGCGACCGGTGATCCAGTAATAGCCGTCTGCGTCGCGTCGCGCGCCGTCGCCGGTGAAATAATAGCCGGGATACATCGCGAAATAGGTCTCGAAGAAGCGTTTGTGATCGCCGTATACGGTGCGCATCTGCGATGGCCAGGGGTGTTTTATCGCCAGATTGCCTTCGGCGGGGTTGCCCGCGATCTCGTTCCCCTGATCGTCCAGCAGGCAAGGCTGTACACCGAAGAACGGTTTGGTCGCCGAACCGGGTTTGAGCGGCGTGGCACCGGGCAACGGGGTGAGCATGTGTGCACCGGTCTCCGTCTGCCACCAGGTGTCGACGATGGGGCAACGTTCGTCGCCGACGACGTGGTAGTACCACTCCCAGGCCTCGGGATTGATCGGCTCACCGACGGTGCCGAGCAGGCGCAGGGATGTGCGTTTGGTCTTCTTGACCGGTTCGTCGCCGGCGCTCATTAGAGATCGTATCGCGGTCGGCGCAGTATAGAAGGTCGCTACTTTGTGCTTGTCGCAGACCTGCCAGAAGCGCGAGATGTCGGGGTAGGTAGGGATCCCCTCGAACATCAACGTGATCGCACCGTTGGCCAGTGGACCATAGACGATGTAGCTATGGCCGGTGACCCAGCCGATGTCCGCAGTACACCAGTAGACCTCGCCGTCCTTGTAGTCGAATACCGTCTTGTGGGTCATTGCCGACTGCAGCAGATAGCCGCCGGTCGTATGCAACACGCCTTTCGGCTTGCCCGTCGATCCTGAGGTGTAAAGGATGAACAGCGGATCGTCGGCCTCCATCTCCTCGGCAGGGCAATCGGCCGAGGCGGCACCGACCGCCTCGTGGTACCAGACGTCGCGACCCTCCACCCAATGCACCGGCTCGCCGCCACGCTGCACGACGATGCAGGTATCTACCTGCGGACAGGATTCGATCGCCTTGTCGGCGTTCGCCTTCAATGGCACTTTCTTGCCGCCACGCATCGACTGGTCCGAGGTGATCACCACCTTACAATCGGAGTCATTGATGCGGTCTTTGAGTGCATCCGGAGAGAAGCCGCCGAAGACGATCGAGTGAATGGCCCCGATGCGGGTGCAGGCCAGCATCGCCACGGCCGCCTCGGGGACCATCGGCAGATAGAGCGAGACACGGTCGCCGCGCTGCACCCCGCGACTCTTCAGCACATTGGCGAATCGGCACACCTCTGCATGCAGCTCGCGATAGGTGATCTTGCGATCTTCGTTCGGATCGTCACCCTCCCAGATGATGGCGACCTGGTCGCCTCGGCTTTCGAGGTGACGGTCGAGGCAGTTGTAGGAGACGTTCAGGGTTCCGCCCTTGAACCAGTTGATGTGCAGATCTTCCTGTCCGAATGACCAATCCAGGACGGTGTCCCATTTCTTGAACCAGGTGAGGTAGCGCTCGGCCTGTTCGGCCCAGAAGCCCGCCGGGTCTGCGACCGAACGCTTGTACATCTCCTCGTATTGTTCCGCGGTGATATTGGCCTGGGCCGCGAAATCCGCTGGTACCGGGTAGGTCTTGACCTCTGACATGGCTCCTCCTCCAGGAATCTGTGCTTGTAAGTTATCCGGGCATTTTTGGTATTGCGACAAAAACCTGTCAACTCATCTGGCATTAAAGCGCTAAATGATGAGCATTCCGCGTCAGGTTTTCGAGTCGACGATACTACGCCTTTTGCGCTAGTCCGCCTATGTTCGTCGCGCGCGACGACGGCCTGGGCCACGGACTGCAGCTGTAGGCCGATCTTGCTCAGCACGGGGCCTTTGCGGCCCCATGCCGGGAGTAAGACGCCGAGGTGTTACCGATCCGCACGGCGGCCTCCGTGATTGCGCCGGACTCGGCCACCGCGAGAGCGGAGCGGATAAGGGTTGGGGCAATGCACGTAGAAATAGCATGTTATGCATGCAAAGTATCCATTGTACGTATGGTTTTGGCTTTGCTATTTTGCCGCTTACGAGCCGTAAGTCGATTTGCCGCTTCCCAGCGACGGCAGTCATTTTTTGGTCAGCTAATGAGGTCTCAGTATGCTCGAAGCCTACCGTCAACACGTCGAAGAACGCGCCGCCCAGGGTATCCCGCCGCTGCCGCTGAGCGCAGAGCAGGTCAATGCGCTGGTCGCACTGTTGAAGACGCCGCCGGCAGGCGAGGAGCAGGCCCTGGTCGAGCTGCTGACCGACCGCGTGCCGCCGGGGGTTGACGAGGCGGCGTACGTCAAGGCGGGCTTCCTGGCGGCGGTCGCCCAGGGAGAGGCGGCATCGCCACTGATCGATAGGCGCAAGGCGATCGAGCTGTTGGGGACCATGCTGGGCGGCTACAACATTCAACCGCTGATCGCCCTGCTCGACGATCCGGAACTGGGCGAACTGGCGGCCGAGCAGCTGAAGTTCACCCTGCTGATGTTCGATGCCTTTCACGACGTCGAGGAGAAGGCCAAGGCCGGTAACGCCAACGCCAAGGCAGTGATCCAATCATGGGCCAATGCCGAATGGTTTATCCGCAAACCAAAGGTGCCGACAGAGATCAAACTGACGGTGTTCAAAGTGACCGGGGAGACCAACACCGACGATCTGTCGCCGGCCCAGGACGCCTGGTCGCGGCCGGACATCCCGCTGCATGCGCTGGCGATGCTGAAGAACGCGCGCGACGGCATTGAACCGGATGATCCCGGCAAGGTCGGCCCAATGAAGGCAATCGAGTCGCTGCAGCAGAAGGGGCTGCCACTGGCCTATGTCGGTGATGTGGTGGGTACCGGCTCGTCGCGCAAGTCGGCCACCAACTCGGTGCTGTGGCACATGGGTCATGATATCCCGTTCGTGCCCAACAAGCGGGCGGGCGGTGTGGTGCTCGGTGGCAAGATCGCGCCGATCTTTTTCAATACCGTCGAGGACTCTGGTGCGCTGCCGATCGAGTGCCCGGTCGACAAGCTGAACATGGGCGACGTGATTGTGATAAAGCCCTACGCGGGTGCGATCGAAGACGAATCCGGCAAGGTCATCAGCGAGTTTTCGCTGAAGACCGAGGTGCTGCTCGACGAGGTGCAGGCCGGCGGGCGCATTCCGTTGATCATCGGTCGCAGCCTGACCGCCAAGGCGCGTGAGTCGCTGGGTCTCGCGCACAGCGAGGTCTTCCGCCGCCCGGTCGATCCGGAAGACAGCGGCAAGGGTTTCACGCTGGCGCAGAAGATGGTCGGCAAGGCCTGCGGCGTCGCCGGCATCCGCCCGGGCACCTATTGCGAGCCGCGCATGAGTACGGTCGGCAGCCAGGACACCACCGGTCCGATGACCCGCGACGAGCTCAAGGAACTGGCCTGCCTCGGCTTTTCCGCGGACCTGGTGATGCAGTCCTTCTGTCACACCGCAGCCTATCCGAAGCCGGTCGATATCAACACCCAGCATTCTCTGCCGGACTTTATCCAGACGCGTGGCGGCGTCTCGTTGCGCCCGGGAGACGGCATCATCCACAGTTGGCTGAACCGGATGTTGCTGCCCGACCAGGTCGGTACCGGCGGCGACTCCCACACGCGTTTCCCGCTCGGCATCTCGTTTCCGGCCGGCTCCGGCCTCGTCGCTTTCGGTGCAGCGCTCGGCGTGATACCGCTGGACATGCCGGAATCGGTGCTGGTGAGGTTCACCGGCGAGATGCAGCCGGGCATCACCTTGCGCGATCTGGTCAACGCCATCCCTTACGCGGCGATCCAGCGCGGTCTGCTGACGCTGGAGAAAAAGGGTAAGAAGAATGTCTACAACGGCCGGATTCTGGAAATCCAGGGCCTGCCTAATCTGACTGTAGAGCAGGCCTTCGAACTGTCCGACGCCTCGGCCGAGCGCTCCGCCGGCGGCTGTACCATCGACCTGTCGGAGGAATCGGTCGCCGAATACCTGCGTTCAAACGTCGTGATGCTGCGCTGGATGATCGACAATGGCTACCAGGATGCCCGCACGCTCGAGCGGCGCGCCCGCGCCATGGAGGAGTGGCTCGCGAATCCGACACTGATGCGGGCCGACGCGGATGCGGAGTACGCCGAGGTGATCGAGATCGACATGTCCGAGATAACCGAGCCGCTGCTCGCCTGTCCGAACGATCCGGACGACGTAAAGCCGCTGTCCGAGGTCGCTGGCGACAAGATAGACGAGGTGTTTATCGGTTCGTGCATGACCAACATTGGACATTTCCGCGCCGCCGGCAAGCTGTTGCAGGCCGCCGGCGAGGTAATCCCTACCCGGTTGTGGATCGCGCCGCCGACAAAGATGGACGAGCACCAGTTGATGGAAGAGGGCTACTACAACATATTCGCGACATCCGGCGCGCGCACCGAAATGCCGGGCTGTTCATTATGCATGGGTAACCAGGCGCGGGTCGCGGCCAACTCAAGCGTGGTCTCGACCTCAACTCGCAACTTCCCCAATCGCTTGGGGCAGGGGGCCAATGTGTATCTTGCCTCTGCCGAGTTGGCGGCGGTTACCGCAGTGATGGGCAGGTTGCCGACAGTCGAAGAGTACATGGCCTATGCGACGAAAATAGATAGCATGGCACCCGAGATCTATCGCTACATGAACTTCGACAAGATGCCAGCGTTCGTCGAATCGGCCAAACGCGGCCAGGAAGTGGTGCTGAAGCTGGCTATCTGAAGGGCATCGCTGAGGGCGCGGATTATGTCGTTCAAGATGCCATCTGCGGAATTTTAGAGGTGCCCTGAAGTCAGGGCCCCCCGGCCAAGGGGCCGGGGATTTTGCCCGGCCCGACCACGTCATCTCCTTCTGCGGTATCGCGAACCCTAGCCCGGAAATCTCACCGGGATTTGGGATTTTGGGGCGATAGGGCCGAGCAGCTTGGGTGATCATTCGAAAAAGCATAGCCGTCGCTATGGTTTGAGAAGGATCGC
>JASFJQ010000110.1:0-6806 GCA_050121305.1 Chromatiaceae bacterium | reverse complement strand
CCGGTCCCGGGGGAGAACCCGGGGGACCAGTATGCGGTGTTACAGATTGTGACGCCCCCGGCAGACAGCGCGGCCAAGAAGGCGCTGTATGAAAAAATGGCGCGCGAGCTGCCGTTCGATCCACGGGCACATCTGGGGGGTGGACGTGGCCATTGAGAAACCAGTCGAACAGCCCGAGCTCGAGTACCGACTTTCGCTCGCAGAACTCTCGCGCTGTTGCGGTGTCACTGCAGAGCGTATCCTCGTCATGGTCAGCGAGGGTATCCTGACCCCGACCGGTACAACGCAGCGCGACTGGCGTTTCGCCTCCAGCGATCTGGCACGGGCGCGCAGCGCTCTGCGTCTCGAGCGGGATCTGGGGATCAACCCCGCCGGTGCGGCACTTGCCATCGATCTCATCGACGAAATGCAGCAGCTACGCCATCGGGTGCATCTGCTCGAGGCGCTGTTTCTCAACGACAGGCATACCTAAGATAGGGAGAGAAAGCATGAGCACATTGGAACAACTACGCCGTAGTCTGGGCAGGACCTGGGACAGCCTGGCTGAAGGTTGGCACGGCCTCCGCGAGCGCGCGGATCAGGCGCTGACGCGTTTCCGGCCGCTGAGCAAGTCGACGGACATCGACACCTGGGAGGATCAGGTGGTGCGTCACTCGGCCGACTGGGGTTTGTTGGCGACGGAGGTGCAGGAGGATGATGCCAATGTTGTCGTGCGCATCGAGGTCCCGGGAATGGAGAGTAATAATTTTGACATCGATGTGATTGAAAATTACCTAGTCGTGCGTGGTGAAAAGCGCGTGCAACAGGAGCAGCGCGAGGGACGTTACCACGTGATGGAGTGTGCCTATGGGGCATTCGAACGCGCCATCCCGCTGCCGGCCGAGGTCGACGGCGACCGCGCCAGTGCCAGCTACCGGCGCGGGGTGTTGAGTGTCTCCCTGCCGAAACACGCGCATGCGCGCAGTCGGCGGATCCCGATCAACGCAGGCTGATCGCGTACGGGCGGGACTTTTATTTCAACCCACAGGACCGCTGTGATGACGTCGTCGGTCGGTATCAACGGCTTTGGCCGCATGGGTCGCCTCGGGCTACGGGCGGCCTGGGGGCGCCCGGACTTCAGGGTCACCCGGGTAAACGAGATCGCGACCGATGCCGCCGGGTCGGCCCATCTGCTCAAGTTTGACTCGGTGCATGGCGTCTGGCCGGTCGATTGCTCGGGCGAGGGTGAGGCCATGTGGGTGGCCGGTGAACAGATCGCCTACACGGCGAATAGCACCATCCCCGACACCGACTGGTCCGCCTGTGACATTGTGATCGAGGCAACGGGGAGGCACCACAAGTCGCCGCAGAGTCTGCAGGCCTATTTCGATCAGGGCGTGAAAAAGGTCGTGGTCGCGGCGCCGACCGAGGGCGCCTTGAACATCGTCTACGGCATCAACGACCAACTCTATGACCCACAGCGTCATCATTTGGTCACGGCGGCCTCCTGTACCACGAACTGCCTGGCACCGGTGGTCCAGGTTATGCACCAAGAGATCGGGATCGTGCACGGCTGCATGACGACCATCCACGACATCACCAACACCCAGACCATTGTCGACAAGGGGCACAAGGATCTGCGCCGCGCGCGCGCCTGCGGTCAATCGCTGATCCCGACCACGACCGGTTCGGCCAGGGCGATCACCAAGATATTCCCGTCGCTGGAAGGGAAGCTCAACGGGCATGCGGTACGTGTGCCCCTGTTGAATGCCTCTCTGACCGATTTCGTGTTCGAGGCCGCAAGGCCGGTGACCGCCGAAGAGGTCAATGACTATTTCCGCCAGGCCGCTGCAGGCGAGCTCCAGGGCATACTGGGTTTTGAAGAACGGCCGCTGGTCTCGGTCGACTATCTGAACGATCCACGCTCATCCATCGTCGATGGGCCGTCGACCATGGTCGTCGACGGTACCCAGGTGAAGATCTATGCCTGGTATGACAACGAATGGGGCTATGTGAACCGCATGATGGATATCGTGGCCATGGTCGCGCGTGGCCTGTGATCTCGCAGGCTGACCTGACCGCGAACCCGCTAGCCCGCTGCGATCTTCGTCGGGGTATCTCCTGCGTATTGCCGGCGGCCCCCGTTGGATAGCGGCCTGCGCAACTATCTGGTCGTCACCGGTGGCTACTGGGCCTTCACGGTCACCGACGGTGCGATCCGGATGCTGGTGGTGTTGTACTTCCACCAGCTCGGCTATTCGCCGTTCGAAGTGGCGATGCTGTTCCTGTTCTACGAGTTCTTCGGCATAGTCACCAATCTGGTCGGTGGCTGGCTCGGCGCGCGTATCGGTCTCAATCTCACGATGCATATCGGAATGGCGCTACAGGTGGTCGCGCTTCTGATGCTCACGGTGCCGGATGCCTGGCTGTCGGTGGCCTACGTCATGGCCGCACAGGCCCTGTCCGGCATTGCGAAAGATCTCAACAAGATGTCGGCCAAGGCCAGCGTCAAGACCCTAGCGGGCGGTGGTGGCGAGTCGACCTTGTTCCGTTATGTGGCGGTGTTGACGGGATCGAAAAATGCACTGAAGGGCGTCGGTTTCTTTGTCGGCGCCGGTCTGCTCGACGCAGTCGGGTTTCGCACCGCGCTGGCCGTTCTGGCCGGCCTGTTGTTCGCGGTCTTGCTGGTCACTGTGGCGCTGCTGCCGCACGGCGTCGGCAAAATGAAATCCAAGCCAAAGTTCACCCAGGTTTTTTCTAAGCGCAGCGAGATCAACTGGCTGTCGGCGGCGCGCTTTTTTCTGTTCGGCTCGCGCGATGTCTGGTTCGTCGTCGGCCTGCCCGTGTTTCTGTATTCGGTACTCGGCTGGTCATTCACCGAGGTCGGCGCCTTCTTCGCATTGTGGGTGATGGGCTATGGGATGGTGCAGGCCGCCGCACCGCGGCTGATCCGCCGTAAGGGCCGCGGCAGCGGGCCCGGCGGGGCGACGGCCCAGCGCTGGGCCGTCGTGCTCGGTGTCTTGCCGGCTGCGATCGCCCTCGCGCTGGCGCAGGGGTGGAATCCGGGGGCGGTACTGATCGTCGGTCTGATATTGTTCGGGGTGGTTTTCGCGATCAATTCCGCGCTGCACAGCTATCTGATACTGGCCTACTCGGATTTCGACAAGGTCGCGATGAATGTCGGCTTCTACTATATGGCCAATGCCGGCGGCAGATTGACCGGCACCGTGCTCTCGGGTTGGGTCTATCAGACCCACGGCCTCGAGGGCTGCCTGTGGTGGTCGGCGGCGTTTGTCTTTGCGGCGGCGCTGTTGTCACTGAAGCTGCCGGATGTCCCCGCGGCGACGGCAGACGTGGCCGACCCGCACCGGGCATGATCTCCTGACGCGGCCGGCCGCGTTTTGCCGTGGACTATGGGGTTGCCCGTCTCACCGGGACAGGGCACTCTCCCGCGTGATGTTCATGATCAATCGTGCCGCCGACGAACCACGCCGCGCCGAGCCCTGCCACGTCGGCCATGCTTTCACGGCTTTTCACTCCGTGCACCCCGCGATTAGGGCGTCTCGGCGCCCTGGTTACGAAAAACGGTGAAATATGCAGGCTAGGGTTTCTCAATGAGCGCAGAGATCGATCCGATGCTGCGTCGGCTGCGCTGGATATTCTGGGGGCTCGTCCTGCTGCTCGTGCTGTGGCAGTTCCTGCCATGGATCGAGCGCTACCTGATCGGCATGACCGCAGAACCGCGCTCGGTGACGGCGCGCGGAGATCTGGCCGGCGACGAGATCGCGACCATCGAGCTGTTCGAGCGGGCGAGTCCGACGGTCGTCTTCATCAGTACCCGCCAGCGGGTGATGAACGTCTGGACACGCAATGTGCTGAGCGTGCCACGGGGCAACGGGTCTGGCCTGGTGTGGGACGATCTGGGCCATGTGGTGACCAACAACCATGTGGTCGAGGGCGCCTCGGAGGCGACGGTGCGTCTCAACGACGGTCGGAGCTATCGCGCCGTGCTGATCGGCAGCAGCCCATCGCACGACCTCGCGGTCCTGCGCATCAATGTGCCCTTCGATCGGCCGCCAGCGGTGCCGATCGGCACCAGTGGGGACCTGCGGGTGGGTCAGAAGGTCTTTGCCATCGGCAACCCGTTCGGTCTGGACTACACCCTGACCAGCGGCCTGATATCGGCGCTGGACAGATCGCTCGAGGACGAAGACGGCACGACCATCGAGCACCTGATCCAGACCGACGCTGCGATAAACCCAGGCAACTCCGGTGGCCCGCTGCTCGACAGTGCAGGCCGCCTGATCGGCATCAATACCGCGATCTACAGCCCTTCCGGTGCCTACGCAGGGATCGGGTTCGCGGTGCCGGTCGATACCGTGAATCGTGTGGTGCCGCAGTTGATAGCCAAGGGAAGGTACATTCGACCCAGCCTGGGCGTCTCGATCGACGCCGACGTCAATCGGGTGATCACGGAGCGGCTCGGCGTCACCGGTGTTGTCGTCTTGCAGGTCCAACCCGGCTCGGCGGCCGAGGCCGCGGGCCTGCGCAGCACCCGCGTCGACGCCGACGGTGACGTGATCCCGGGTGATGTGATCCTGGCGGTGGCCGGCATAGCGGTCGAGAGTATCTCGGGCCTGTTGTCGGCGCTCGAGAAGCAGCGCATCGGCGACCAGATCACGCTTAGGATTTGGCGTGACGGTCGAGAGATCGAGGTACCGGTGGTACTGCAGGCATCGGCCTAAAGAACTGCTTCGATCAAGGCCTGCAGCTTTTCGAAATGGCTGCCTTTCCAGTAGATCCGACCGCAGCCGCGGCAGCGCCAGAACTCCTGAAAGGCATCGCGGGTGATGGCCTCCAGCCGGTCCAGTATCGCCGCCTTGCGCACCGGATCGAGCAGGCCATTGCACACCATGCAGCGCGTAAAGGGCTGCACGCTCCCGGTCAGGTCGCAGCGCGCTACGACGTATCGCAGCTGGGCAACGGGGTCATCCTGTCGGATATGGCAACCATGGGTCACCGCGCGTCGCATGAGCACATCCCGGTCGCGGGTCAGGATGATACGTCGCTGCGCGACGGCCTGTCTGACCAGGTCGGCGTCGTCGATATCACGGACAAACAGGGTGTCGAAGCCGAGCAGGCGCAGGTAGCGCGCGAGGCGCCCGAGCTGGGCATCGGCGAAGAAGCGCGTCTCACGCAGTGGGAAGTCGCGCAGGCGCAACAGTGGCCCCACGTCCATTGCCTCCCAAACCGGGTATACACTGATGCGGTCACCGTCGTTGACGGTGGCCTCCAGGTCGACCGACACCCCGTTTATCAGCAGGATCTCGATCTCGGTGTGTGGGACCCCCAGTGTCTCGACCAGATGGCGCACTGGGCAGGGTGGGCGGAAGTCGAGCGTGATGTCGCGCTGGCGCAGCGCGGCGGGCAGATAGTCATTCAGCTCCGCGTAGAAACGCAGGGTCGCTTGCGCCATGGTTTGCCTGCAAGGGTAGGGATCGGCCAACACGGCCAGTGCAGGCGCAGATGATAGCGCAGGGTGGCTTGACTGGCCGCACGGGCGGCTCGAGACTCCAACGCAGGGCCGGGCACACTCAGCAAGCCGGGCGGTGATCAAGCGCAATGGGCATGCGGTCCCGCGACAGTATCCATGGCGGCGCGCCCGGCAGGGGCCTCTCAGATATGCACGAAGGCGAAATTTACTACGACAACGCGCAGGGTCATGCCTGGCCGGACCATTTGGGGTACCGTCCGTTCGCGACGGGTCGCCCACGACTGTGCGTCCATGTGTGAGCTGTTCGCCATGTCGAGTCGCATGCCGACCGCGGTGGATTTTTCCCTCGAACGGCTGACTCGCCGGGGTGGCGCCGAGGGGCCGCACAGAGACGGCTGGGGCGTCGCCTTCTACACCGGGCGCGACGCCCTGCTGCTGCGCGAACCCGGCGCCGCGAGCGAAAGCAGCCTGGTACGGCATATCGAGAGCCACGGACCACCAAGCGAGCTGGTCATATCGCATATCCGGCTGGCGTCATTCGGTGTCCCGGCGTTGCGTAACACCCAGCCCTTCGGGCGTGAACTGGGTGGGCACGTCCACGTCTTTGCGCACAACGGGGATCTGCCGGCGATCGTAGACGATGCAGGCTTCGCGCTCGGTCGTTTCCTGCCGATCGGTGAGACCGATTCAGAGTATGCGTTCTGCCATCTGCTGGCGCGGCTGACGACGCTCTGGGACGGGGCGGGCGGCGCTATCCCGACATTGGATGCGCGCCTTGAGGTGATTGCAGACTTTGCCACCGACTTGCGGGCGCTGGGCTCAGCCAACTTCCTCTATACGGATAGCGACACGCTGTTCGTGCATGCGCACCGGCGCACACAGCCCGACAGTGATCAGGTGCTGCCCGGCCTGTTCGTACTCGAGCGCAGCTGTGAAGAAGAGGTACCGGATCTGTCGGGTTCCGGGGTGAGGCTGGAGACCGTGCAGCAGGCCCTGACGTTGATCGCCAGCGTGCCGCTCACCGACGAGTCCTGGCAGGTGCTTGCGCCTGGTGAGCTGCTCGCGGTGCGCGCCGGCAGCATTATCGAAAGGCGATCGTCATCGCACCGAACCTGTTGATTTGTGCGGCTTAGGTGGAATGGTACTTACTTAACCAGTTTCGGGCGCAAAAGCGTCATGCCAATACGGGTCGTTTCTTCCGGAAGACGCCGTAAATACCTCCATGTAGGCTCGACGACGGCATCCATGCTGCCGACACTTCCTCCAGCAACAACCCGTATCGGCTAAGTAAGTGCCATTCGGCTCAGGTGCCCTCGCGCCAAGAGGCCAGATA